>DAMDNI010000024.1:0-19363 GCA_032083825.1 Bergeyella sp.
TTTATCGTCAAATTTTCATCACCAGTTTCCCGATGAATAATTTCGTATTGTAATTGTTCTTGTTCTACTTCTTCAAGAAAGACTTTTAGCACTTTTGCTACCACAAATTGGCATTCTAAAGGTCCTTTTCCTGAAGAGATTTGTATGATTTTTTCCATTATTTTATTGGTTGTCAGTTGATTGTTGTCGGTTGTCAGTTTTTGGAAAAATTCCATCAACCTACAACCAACAACTCTCAACAAAAATTATTGAGCCATCCTCACAATTCGAGGTTGAAAGGTTCCCAAAATATCCACCAAATCGCATTGTGCATTCATGACTTCGCCGATGTCTTTGTACGCCATTGGTGCTTCTTCTGCGTTTCCGCCCATCAAAGTGATATTTTTTAATTTCAATTCGTTTTTGATGTCATTTTGGGTGAAACGGTTTCTGCATTCTCCTCTGGAAAATCGTCTTCCTGCTCCATGTGAAGCAGATTTTAAAGATTCGGGATTTCCTTTTCCACGAACGATATAACCTTTCGCAGTCATGGATCCGGGAATCATTCCCAATTCTCCTTCGTTTGCCGGAGTTGCGCCTTTTCGGTGAACAATCATTTCTCTTCCGTCGTGAATTTCTTTCCAAGCGAAATTGTGGTGATTTTCGATTCGCGCTTTCAATCTTCCGCCAACTGCTTTAATCAATCTGCGATGAATATCATCGTGACAAGCCGAAGCGTAATCTCCAGCCAAATTCATGGCGGTCCAATATTCCATTCCGAGGTGAGAATCCAAATCCAGCCACGCAAAATTCTGCGCTTCTTTTGGCAACGGACATTGTTCTGTCGCAACTCTGGAATAATATTGGGCGATTTCTGCTCCGAAACCTCTCGATCCGCTGTGCGAAAGAATTCCCAAATATTTTCCCTTCGGAAGACCAATTTGTTTGTCCTCTTCGGTGATTTCCACTTCGCCAAATTCCACAAAGTGATTTCCTCCTCCGGAACTTCCCATTTGTTTGATGGCTTTTCCTTTTAATCGTTTCAAAATCGGAATCAAATCAAATGTATCTCGTTCAAATAGTTCATGATCGACATGCGATTTGTGAACTTCCGTCATTCCGAATTTGGTGTGTTCTACCAGTGCTTTTTCGTATTTATCTTTTGCACCATCAAGATATGAAATCGGCGTATCGAGAATGCTCAACGACATTCTGCAACCAATATCCATCCCAACTCCGTACGGAATTACAGCGTTTTCCACCGCGAGAACTCCGCCAATCGGAAGTCCGTAACCAGAATGTGCATCCGGCATTAACGCGCCTTGAATCGCAATCGGCAGTTTGAGCGCCGTGTACAATTGATTCATGGCTTCTTCCGAAATTTCGTTTCCGAAAATTTGAAAAGAAGCACGTTGCGAATTCAGCATTCTTTTTTCGGTTTTCTTTGCGGAAAGCAACGCTTCTGCAATTTGTCCGAACGTTAAATCCTTTTCAAAATCCTGAGGTTTGATGAGGATTTCCTTTAAAATAGATTTTACGTGTTGGATATTTTTGGTGGCATAATTCCGTTTCATAACTTCCAAAGCGATGTTAATGCTTTGGTTGTTGGGATAGCCGAGTTTCAATATATCTTTTCCTTTTAGTTTTAAATTTCCCATTGTTTTAATTAAGATGTTAGACATTCTTGCATCAAATATTTTTTCAACTAAGATTTTAGTTGATTTGGTTTTGTCATTCTCATTTGAAAATGTTGTTTGTTAGAATGACCGCATTTTTAGCCCCGATTGCAGCACTTCGACTTCGCTCAGTGTAAACTACAAAAGGGATTAAGCTTCTAATAAAAATGATCTCGGGAGAAACTAAAGTTTTGATTTTTGCGCAAAGAAAAACCCGAAATCGGTTGACTTCGGGTTTTGGTATTTCATTTACTGTTCTTCTACGAATGTACGAAACCACGAAGCCTTGCCTTTGCAAAAGGCAGATCTGCTGATGAATAATGTTTGAAATTGAACATTTTGCTTCGTTTTATTTTGTGGTTAAACTTAATTTCGGATGCAAATATAGAATTATTTTTTATTCGCAAACAAAATTTATTTGAATTTTTGGAAAAGCAATAAATATTAATATCGTGGTTTTGGAAAAATGCCTTTACTGTTAAGAGAATCGAGACTCTTATTCCAATACATTTGATTTTGTAAAACGCTTGGACTTGAAATTTTATCAAAACCATTCATTTCATCAAAAATAAAAGTGATAATTATTGGCAAATTGTCATCGCTCTTTTTTATTGTAAATTGAATGTATTTTTGTTTCTGACTAGGAATAATAGATGTAGTATCTTTGATTTTCATTTGCTTTACTAAAGCATCAATTTTTAGTTCTTGGTAATGCTTATTTATAAAGAATGCATCTGCTTTAATTGCACCAAAAAAAATATCATTTTCATAAAATAAACTCGGAACATCTTCAATCTTATTCTCCTTAACAGTTAAAAAAAAGTTTTCTACCACCTTTCTCATTTTCTCATCATTCTTCTTTTCTGAATCACAAGAGAAGAGAATAAATAAAGCAAAAACTGTAGCGAAGAACTTCATAAAAAATATTGAAATCGATAAAACTTACGCTTCCGAACCCTCTTTCAACAATTTTTCCAAAACCTGAACTGCACATTCCGGAATATTGGTTCCAGGTCCGAAAATGAAATCGGCTCCGTTGTTGTATAAAAATTCATAATCCTGCTGCGGAATTACGCCTCCAACAACTACAGTAATATCGTCAGCCCCAAGTTTTTTTAGCTCTTCCACCACTTGCGGAACCAATGTATTGTGTCCGGCTGCTAAAGAAGAAACTCCTAAAACGTGAATATCATTTTCGATTGCTTGTTTTGCCACTTCTTCCGGCGTTTGGAATAATGGTGCAACATCCACATCAAATCCCATATCTGCAAATGCAGTTGCCACTACTTTCGCGCCACGATCGTGACCATCTTGTCCCATTTTGGCAACCATAATTCTTGGACGGCGACCTTCTTCTTCCTCAAATTTTTGAGCAAGATTTAGCGCTTTTTCAAAAAATTCGTTCTTTCCTGCATTCATAGCGTAAACTCCTGAAATGGTTTTGATATTGGCTTTGTAACGTCCGAAATTTTCTTCCATCGCATCGCTCATTTCTCCAAGTGTAACTCTTCTACGAGCGGCTTCAATACAAAGTGCTAGTAAATTTCCGGTTCCTGTTTTCGCACATTCGCGAATTTCATTTAATATTTGGATGACGGACTCCGTCTTTCTTTCGGCTTTGATTTTGTCCAAACGTTCGATTTGCTTTCTGCGAACTTCGGTATTATCGATGGCAAGAATTTCTATTTCGGGTTGTTTTAATTCCGATTTAAAAGAATTAACACCGATAATAAATTCTTCACCACTGTCGATTTTAGCTTGTTTGATGGCGGCAGCTTCTTCAATTCTCATTTTTGGAATTCCGGCTTCAATGGCTTTCGTCATTCCACCTTCTTGTTCCACCTCATCAATGTATTCCATTGCTTTTTCAATCATTTGTTGTGTCAAAGATTCCACCAAATGACTTCCGCCCATTGGATCAACCACGTCGCAAATATGACTTTCCTGTTGTAAAATAATCTGCGTATTTCTTGCAATTTTTGCAGAATAATCGGTCGGTAACGCAATCGCTTCATCCAACGCATTGGTGTGCAAAGATTGTGTTCCTCCTAAAGCTGAAGACAAGGCTTCAATTGCGGTTCTCGTAATATTATTGAACGGTTCTTGCTCCGTTAAAGACCAACCAGAAGTTTGAGAATGCGTTCTCAATGCCAACGATTTTTGGTTTTGAGGTTCGAATTGAGTCAAAAGATTTGCCCAAATGTAACGAGCTGCACGCATTTTAGCGATTTCCATGAAATGGTTCATTCCGATTGCCCAGAAAAACGACAAACGTGGTGCGAAATCATCGACTTTCATTCCGGCTTTGATTCCTGTTCTTACGTATTCCAAACCGTCGGCTAAAGTGTATGCCATTTCCAAAACCGGTGTTGCTCCGGCTTCCTGCATATGATATCCGGAAATAGAAATCGAGTTGAATTTTGGAATATTTTGAGACGTATATTCAAAAATATCAGCGATAATTTTCATGGAAGGTTTTGGCGGATAGATGTACGTATTCCGAACCATGAATTCCTTCAAAATATCATTCTGAATGGTTCCGGAAAGTTTGTCTTGGGAAACGCCTTGTTCTTCCGCAGCTACAATATAAAAAGACAAAATCGGCAAAACTGCACCATTCATCGTCATGGAAACGGAAATTTCATCCAAAGGAATTTGATCGAACAAAATTTTCATATCTTCCACAGAATCAATTGCAACACCAGCTTTTCCAACATCTCCAACAACACGAGGATGATCGGAATCGTAACCTCTGTGCGTTGCCAAATCGAAGGCTACGGAAAGCCCTTTTTGTCCGGCCGCTAAATTTCTTCTGTAAAATGCGTTGGATTCTTCTGCTGTGGAAAATCCTGCATATTGACGAATGGTCCAAGGTTTCTGAACGTACATCGTGGAATACGGACCTCGCAAATACGGCGCAATTCCTGCAGAACCACTGCTAATGTCCTTATTTTTGACATCTTCATCAGTATAGATGGTTTTTAATTGCAGACCATCTTTTTCAAAAATATAGTTTTCTGAATCTGAATCAATTTTAATATTCTTAAAATCAGGATTTTGATTGTGAATTTTTTGACGCATTTTTGCTTTTATATTGTAAAAAGTAAATGTAAGAATTTTTACAGAAAAAAAATATTTTTAAAATTTCAGACAAACGACCGCAATTTAATCAATTTTCATTCCGTCAAAATATCTTGTGTTAAATAAAAAAAGTGAGCAAAAGCCCACTTTAATTTAATATTTTAAAATTCTTACATTTCCTCTTCACCTTTGAGTTTTTCAGCATTTTCTGCCATGATTACGGCATCCATCATTTCCTGAATATCCCCGTTCATATAAGCATCAAGATTATAAATAGACTTATTGATTCTATGATCTGTAACTCTTCCTTGAGGATAATTATATGTTTTTATTTTTGCAGAACGGTCACCGGTTGAAACCATCGTTTTACGTTGTGCTGCAATATCGCCAACCACTTCCTGTAATTTAATATCGTATAATTTTGCACGGAGCATTTCCATCGCTAACTCTCTGTTTGCCAACTGCGAACGCGCTTGCTGACAAACCACGACAATTCCTGAAGGTTTGTGCGTCAGCTGAACTTTTGTTTCTACTTTGTTTACGTTCTGACCTCCTGCACCACCGGAACGTGAAGTCTGCATTTCGATATCTGCAGGATTGATTTCTACATCTACCTCTTCGGCTTCCGGAAGAACAGCGACTGTAATCGCCGAAGTATGAACACGGCCTTGGGATTCTGTTTCCGGAACACGCTGAACGCGGTGAACTCCAGATTCGAATTTCATAATTCCGTAGACACTTTCACCTTCTACTTTCATTACCAATTCTTTATATCCTTTTGAGGCTTCTGAAGCATCGGTGACTTCATGTTTCCAGCCCTTTGTTTTAAAGTACATGGTGTACATTCTGTACATATCTTCTACAAAAATAGCGGCTTCATCTCCGCCTGTTCCGGAACGAAGTTCGAGGATAATATTTTTATCATCAGCTGGATCTTTTGGAATTAATAAAAATTTCAGATCTTCTTCTAAAGCCGGAATTTTGTCCTGAGCTTCAAGTTTTTCCATTTTAGCCAAGTCTACCAAGTCTTTATCTGAACCATCCGCAATGATTTCATCTGCTTCTGAGATAGCATCCAAAGCTCCTTTATATTCATCAAAAACTTTTACAATTTTTCCTAAATCACTGTATTCTTTATTGAGCTGAGAATATTTTTTCTGGTCAGAAATTACGTCAGGCTGTATAATAAGGTCGGCAACTTCGTTAAAACGTTGCTTAATTGCTTGTAATTTTGGAATTAGTGACTTTGACATCGTAGATTTTTTGTGGGTGCAAAGATACGGATTAGAAAACGGATTATAAAATTTGATTTACATTGCGCTTAATTCCTGTTTTTTACAAAAATCCATCCGGTATATTTTACGGGCGTGCTTTCTAAATCATTTTCGTTCCAGGAAATAACATACCAATACGTTCCTGTTTTTACCTTTCTTCCATTGTTTTTCCCGTCCCAATAAGCTGGTGAAGATAATTCGCTTGAAAAGACCTGAGCTCCTAAGCGGTCAAAAATTTGAAATTTGAAATTGCCTTTTTTCGTAAGAAGGCTGAAATCTACAGTATCATTGATGCCGTCATCATTCGGAGTGATCACATTCGGAATATTCTGCATGAAAAATTCGTATTCTGCAATATTGCATCCTAACGAATCTTTTATGAATAAGGTGTAATTGCCTCCTTCCAGATTTGTAAAAACATTAGAATCCTGCCAATTTACACCATCAATTGAATATTGATAAGAAGACATTCCGCCTTTCACATTAATAGTGACATTTCTGCCCTGTACCAAAATCTGTCTGACAACTATCGGAGGAACAACCTGGAGATAAATCTTGGTTATTTCAAAACAATCATCTGCAGATTTTACTTTTACGTAAACAAAACCTGATTTGGAGGTATATGCTGAAGGTTTTGAGATAGAATTCGTTCCTGTAACCGCATCTGATTCAGAAAGATAATATTCTTTTGAAAAACTGCCTTGCGAGCTGACATCTGCGTTGGTTAAATCAAAAAGAGCAGAATCAGTATCATCCGGAAGGAAACATTCTGTTAAGTAAGCTTCTTTAACAACCGGAAGTTTATTATAAATCAGTTCAATTTTTGCATAATCGGAGCAGCCTTTCTGATTGATTAATTTAACAAATATATCTTTTGTGGAAGATGGATAAGCAGAGGTATTAAGAATTTCATTAGTCCCATTCTGAAGATCAAGAAGGGAAGGATAAAATTCTTTTTTCATTCCTGTCTGCTGGTTGACATTTGCTGAGGCAAGATCAAAAACATCCGAATCTCCGGTTCCGCATTTTCTGATGGTTATATCATTTTTGATGATTTTATCAGCTTTTAGGTGAACTTTTACATCATTATCACAATAATTATTATGAGGATCTTCCACTCTTATAATGATTGTTTTATCTTCGCTGAATTCATAGTCTGATGAAACGATGCTCCAATCACTTTCATCCAGATAAGAAAAACTATAATCACTCGGATTGGAAACAATTTGGGGTAAGTATGAAGATAAATCAACACTAATATTTCCGGAGCTGTCCGGACAAGGCAAAACAGGAGTAAGCTCAGTCTTGTTCACCGGTACTTTGTCTATAAAAATTTTCACATCTTTAATACTATGCCTGGAACTTGCACCGCCTGTGGCAGCAGAAAATCCAAAATATCCATAATTAGTCGCCGCTGCTGCATTTTGAGGCTTAAATGAATTATTCACAAGCAAAATACCATCAATCCATATTTTAACAATCGTCTTCTGTGAATCTGCAGGATCTTTCTGACCCGTTACGATTACGTGTTTATAACTATTCCCGATAAAAGGAGATGTACTTAGTAAATCATTAGTATGATAAGTGCTTCCCAATGAATAATTGAATTCAATATTTCCTGTATTTACGCCGTATACAACATGGATTTTACTCATTAATGAAAAAGATGTATTATCAAACGTATCAAATCCTATCATTAATCCTACCGCGTTTTTAGGAATTCCTAAACCCTCTCCTATTTCATAATTTGCAGGTGGGTTATCCAGATACCAGAAAGCAACGCCATCTCCTTTTCCGTAATCCCAGCTTCCGTTACCGTCGATTCGGAAATCAAATTCTACTCGCCACTGATCACATGAATTCAGGTTAATGGCGTCATTCAGCTTAATTGCGCCTACTTTATCTTTTTCATCAGAAGTAAGCTGTACAAAATCGGTATTGACAGCTGCGTTTGAAACTAACGTCCATCCTGAAGTATTTACCGGATTGCCTGTAAGTTCATAAGTCTGTGAGCTTATCCACTGAAATGAGGATAAGAAAAGCAGTAAATAAAAAAAATTTTGAGTGATATTTACCATAAAAAAATCAGTCCCAAAATAGAGACTGACTAATATATATTGTTTTACTTTGATATTACTTTCTTCAGATTCAGGGAAGAAAGCAATGACACCAAATTAATGATGACCGTGATCTGAATGTATAAAAGGACCGTCTCCTTTCGGCTGGTTGTAGATAACTTCCACACCTTCCTGCTCAAAGATTTTCTTTCTTCTGATATCTTCCGGGTCAAAAGGCTTTACTTTTCCGAAATATTCTTTCAAACCTTCCGTAAGCCAAATCGGAATTATAAATCCGAAAAACATAAAAATACACCAGAAACCTACAAGGAACATGATAACAAAGTACATCGTCCAAAGGAACTGATAAAATGGCCAAAAAGATGATAATATCATTTTCTTACATATTTTGGACAAAAATAGGTTATTTTTTCTTTTTCGCAAAAAGATTTTCTGGTGAATTTTCTCATTTGCTAAAAAATGAGATTTTTAGTATTTTCGTATGCGCTAAAATTGAACAGAAATACCTTATAAACATATGAATTACCGTATCGAAAAAGACACAATGGGCGAAGTTCAGGTGCCTGCAGATAAATTTTGGGGAGCCCAAACCGAACGCTCCAGGAATAATTTTAAAATCGGACCAGAAGACTCAATGCCCCATGAAATCATTGATGCTTTCGCTTATCTTAAAAAAGCCGCTGCTTATACCAATGCAGAATTAGGAGTACTTTCCAACGAAAAACGCGATCTTATCGCCAAAGTTTGTGAAGAAATTCTTGAAGGAAAGCTTAACGATCAGTTTCCGCTTGTGATCTGGCAGACAGGATCTGGAACCCAAAGCAATATGAATGTAAACGAAGTGATCGCCAACAGATCCCACGTCAACAACGGAGGAAAATTAGGTGAAAAAACAGATGTTCATCCCAACGATGACGTGAACAAATCCCAGTCTTCCAACGATACGTATCCAACTGCAATGCATATTGCCGCTTATACGAAAGTGGTAAAATATACCCTTCCTGCTTTAGAAAAACTTAGAAATACCCTAGACGAAAAAGCTAAGAAATTCCAAAATGTGGTGAAAATCGGAAGAACACACTTAATGGATGCGACACCGCTTACTTTAGGACAGGAATTTTCCGGTTATGTTGCTCAGCTTGATTATGCTAAAAAAGCCATCAATAACACGCTTGAACATTTAAAAGAATTAGCACTTGGCGGAACTGCTGTCGGGACAGGATTGAATACCCCTCAAGGTTATGATGTTCTGGTTGCAAAATATATTGCAGATTTTACTGGTCTTCCTTTTGTTACAGCTCCGAATAAATTTGAAGCTTTGGCTGCTCACGACGGAATTGTAGAAACTCACGGTGCATTGAAGCAATTAGCGGTTTCACTTTACAAAATCTCTCAGGATATAAGATTATTAGCTTCCGGACCAAGATCAGGAATCGGCGAAATTTTCATTCCTGAAAACGAGCCAGGCTCATCTATCATGCCTGGAAAAGTAAATCCTACTCAAAATGAAGCTTTAACAATGGTTTGTGCTCAGGTTTTAGGAAACGATACTACGATTTCTTTCGCGGGAACTCAGGGAAATTATGAACTGAATGTTTTCAAACCTGTAATGGCATTTAATTTCTTACAATCGGCTCAGCTTTTGGCAGACGCAATGATTTCTTTCAACGATCATTGCGCTGTGGGAATCGAACCAAATGAACCAAGAATCAAAGAGCTGGTTGACAAATCTTTAATGCTTGTAACAGCATTGAACACTCATATCGGTTATGAAAATGCTGCCAAAATCGCAAAAACAGCTCACAAAAACGGAACAACTTTAAAAGAAGAAGCTGTAAATCTTGGTCTTTTAACTGCCGAACAATTTGACGAATGGGTAAAACCTGAACAAATGGTTGGAAGTCTTAAATAAATTTGACCCCCTTATTAAGATATCAGTATTATTTTATAAAAAACTCCGGAAAGATTTTTCCGGAGTTTGGTTTTTTAATATTCTGCTGAAAGCGAAACCTGATCCGCAAAATATTGCTCCAGATCCTGTAAAGTTTCCGGGCTTGTTTGGATATCACGTACAACCTCGCCCTTATTCACAACCACAATACGATTACAAACTTCTGTCGTATGCGCGAGGTCATGGCTTGAAATAAGAAAAGTAACATTATCTTTTTGTGACCAGTTTTTAATTAAATTTTTCAGCTTAATTTGTGTCGAAGGATCGAGATTCGCAAAAGGTTCGTCCAAAATAATAATCTCCGGAGTTCCGATCAATGCACCAACAATTCCGACCTTTTTCATGTTTCCTTTGGAAAGATCTCGGATATATTTTTTTGCATTCAGAATTTCTCCGTTAAAAAAATCTGAAAACTGTTTTAAAAACTCATCAACGGAAGCCTTATTTTGTCCGCGTAATTCCCCGAGAAAATAAAAATATTCTTCCGGAGTCAGGTAACCGATAAGAAAGGTTTCATCAATAAAAGCCGCTACTTTGGTTTTCCATTGTTCAGATTCATTGACTTTGATACCATCGATTTTGATAAAGCCGCTACTTGCTTCAATCAGATCTAATAAAACGCTGAAAAGTGTTGTTTTTCCGGCCCCGTTGTTCCCGACAAGACCGAAAGTTTCACCTTTCGGAATCTGCAGGTTTTCGATATTTAAAACGGTTCTTGTTCCGTAAACTTTGGATATATTTTCGATGGAAATCATAATGGTGGATTTATGTATTAGGTTTTACAGGTAAATGATGGAATTAATTTCTAATAAACTCATTTACACTTTCTTAAAAGCTTCTAAAGTTGAGTATTTTTGGGTTTTATAAACTTTTACAATGTATTCAAATATCTTATTGCGAAGAATAAATCCGATAATTCCTAAAATCCCAAGACTTGCAACAGCAGGATAAATTCCGAAAAAATATTTCATTCCTCCAAAAACAGCCATTGGCAAAAGAAGCTGAGGGATCATCAGAAGCATGATTTTCATATTAAAATTATTTCCGCCTCCGCCAAAAGATTTGCTGCTGGAGTTCAGATCGATTGGCTTTTTGTTGAATGCGCCTGCCAAAAGTGTGATATAAGAATTCACGCCAAGGTTATATAGTCCTGCTCCTAATATAGTCAGGTAAAACTCCCAGCTCACAAGCACATAACCCAATCCCAAAATAATTGAAATAAAAATTCCGATTACAATCAGCATCCATTTTCCCTTTAAATATTCTTTGTAAGGGACATTCTGCGTCATCATCAGCGGATAATACGTGCTGTCCCAACTCGGAACACGCTGCCCGAACATCAGCATAAAACCTCCTGTTACAAAAATCCCGGTGAACAATTGCATGAAATCATTTTTATAAGCAGAATTAAAAACCAGCAAACCATAAAACAAGAATAAAAAACTCGCAATCAGCGCAGATCTTGCGGCTTTGCTTCTTTTCAAGAGACGAATATCATTATTAATGAATGTCCCGATAACTCCGTAACGGTTGAGGAATTCTATATTTTCGGTTTTACCTTCAGCTTTTTTGAGTTCCAGACCTTTATCTAAATAGAAATTTTCATAAATGTCACGATACGCCGCATACGCAAGTCCAAAAGCCAAAACCACTGGAATCAGGAAAACTCCCGGATATTGATAAAAACTATAAAATATCTTTTCGGAATAATAAGAAAGCTCAATAATTTTAAAATATTCTAAAGCACCGAAAACAATGATGACACCGAAAACCGTATACATCACAGCATCCTTTCCGTTCAACAAAATATTCAGGAAATTATTAAAATAGAAAACAAACAAAATCCCAATTGTAAAAAGGAAAATATTCAGAATTGAAAATCCACCATCATACATCAATAATCCGGCAAACGGAACGAGAAAAAGCAGGTTCCCCCAATTGAAAAAATTAAAAAAAGTTTTCAGGATTGTATAATTGACGAGCTTCTTTTTGGTAATTCCCGTGGTCAGAAACGGTTTGATATTCTGTGTCGGCATTTGCTGTATAAAATACCGAATAATCAAATCAAAGGCCCAGTAATACACGAAATATTTACAGAAAACAACCAGCGGATCTGCATGCATTTCTTTCTTTGCATAAAAGTACAGCAGGAAAGGCATCATCAGAAACACCCCACTGAAATAAATTAAAGCAAAAAAGGTAAGCAGCTTCATCGCCAGATTGGCTCCAAACTGAGGATTCCGTAAAAAATTCTTGATTTCAAACTGTAAAAGTCTCCAGTACATTCCTTCTTTTTTAATAATTTGTTTAAAAATAAGAAAAAATGTTACAGAAAAAACTATTTCATAAGTTCTTTTGCCTGTTCCAAAGCAGCATCGGTAATCGTAGCTCCCGAAAGCAGCTGCGCAATTTCCTGAAGTTTTTCGGCGGGGTTCAACGGGATGATATTTGATTTTGTTTTTCCCGAAATATCTTCTTTCAGTACTTTATAATTGTTGTCGCCTTTCGCCGCAACCTGAGCCAAATGCGTAATGACGATCAGCTGCATGTCATTTGACATTTCGTGCATGAGTTTCCCCATTTCATCTGCTATTTTTCCGGAAACTCCGGTATCAATTTCGTCAAGAATCAAAGTAGGAAGTTCTGCATTTTCTGCGATTATTTTTTTTACGGCAAGCATTACCCGAGATCGTTCGCCTCCGGAAATAGCAGATTGAATCGGCTTTAAAGGAAATCCCGAATTTGCCTGAAAAAGAATTGCAATATTCTCTCTCCCGAACAGATTAAAGTCCCTGCTTTCTGAAAGTTCAACCTGAATTTTTGCTTTTTCAAGGCCGAGATTTTTCAAAAGATTCTCCATTTTTCCTGTAAAAACAGGGATTGATTTTGTCCTGTTTCCGGAAATTTTTTTCGAAAGTTTTTCAAGTATTTTCTGCTGCTCTGCAATCTGATTTTCCGTTTCTTTTATAAAAGCATCAAGCTCCTCAAAGCCTGCTTGTTCGCCAGAAAGCTGATCGCGAATATCAATGAGTTCAGCAACAGAATTTACATGATGTTTTTGAAAAAGATTATTAATTCTATTCAATTTCGAATTCAGCTCCTCTAAAACCTGCGGATCGACTTCTATTTTTTCGGCTTCGTTCTGTATTTCAAAAAGAATATCTTTCAGCTCAAAAAAACTTTCTCCAAAGCGCTGATTGAGTTCTGAAAAGTGAAGAGAAAGATCGGCAACTTTTGAAAGCTTGTTTTTAACATCCAGCAATGCATCCAAAATCCCGATTTCTTCCTGATCAAACCTTCCAAGGATCTGAGAAAGATTTTCAGAAATCTGCCCGGAATTTTCTTGCATCGAAAGCTTATTCTGCAGATCTTCCAGATCAACCTGATCTAAATCTGCTTCTAAAAGCTCATTGAGTAAAAATGTCTTATAATCTGATTCTTTGTTGCCTTCGGAAAGTCTTGTCTTCAGTTTTTCTAATTCTTTCTGCAGACTTTTGAAATCGGAAAAAGATTTTTGATAATCTGAAACCAAGAATTTATTTTCACTCAAACCATCAACAATTGAAAACTGGTATTCTTCGTTAAAAAGATTGGATGTCTCAAACTGGGAATGGATGTCGATCAGCTTTCCTGAAAGTTCTTTCAGAATATCGAGCGTTACAGGAACATCATTTACAAACGCTCTTGATTTTCCGCTGGGAAGAATTTCTCTTCTGATGATGGTTGAATTTTCAAAATCCAGATCATTCTCGTCAAAAAATCTCGAAAGTTTTTCAGAAATCCGGAATTCTGCTTCTACAACACTTTTATTTTCAGAATCAGCAATAGATTTGAGATCCGCCCTTTCACCCAAAATCAGGCGAAGAGCGCCGAGAATAATAGATTTTCCTGCGCCTGTTTCACCTGTGATTACCTGCAGACCTTTATGCAGCTGGATTTCCAGGGTATCGATAAGAGCAAAATTTTGTATGAAAATTCTTGAAAGCATAAAAAAGCAGGAGTTTCAGGTTCCGGGTTTTGAACTCGTAAAATTAAGATTAATTTTTGGCTAAATCAAACCTATTATCCTGTAACCTGAAGCTGGCGGGCTTTTTATTTCCATTTATTCCATTTCGAATCGGTATCTTTTGGAGAAAGGGTAATAAAAAGTGCTTTGAGATCAGGAATATTGACTCCCGAATTCGGTCCATTATTAAAGATGTCGAAAATTTCAGCCTTCTTGGTTTCGACAAAAACATTCACCGGATAATTCATGACAAAATTGTTGTCATACGATTTCAGCTGAAGCAGCGCTTCGGAAATGATCTTTTTGGCAGAAGTCTGGTCCTGGTTTGCGAGATTATCCAAACCTGATCTGTGATAAGTATAATATACATTTCTTAATGTATTCTGATCTGGTTTCAGAAGATTATCAATAAGCCCGCCTCTTGTCCTCGGTCCTTCAAGAACAGACCAGCCTGTATATTTCTGATTTTGTGCATTGTTGGAAATTTTCTGCGCTTTTTCAAAAAAAGCCTGTCCGCCTCTTGCTTTAAAGCTGTCTGCATCATATCCTAAAATCACATATACATAAAAACTGATAACATCAATCAAATTTTTCCCGGAAAACTGTCTTTCATTAAAAACCAGATTTTCATTTTCAGCATATTCAAAATCAAAGTAATTATCATTAATGTTCAGCAAAGGCGATTCATAGGTGGAATTGAAAACCGGACGGCTTGCCTGCACCACAATGCTCGCTTTATAATTGTTGCTTCCTGATTTTTCGGTGATAACGATAGCGAAATTGCATTTTATTTTTTCAAAATTCTGCAGTTTTTTGCCTGTCCAGCTGGTATTGTTGATGAAATCCCTCAAAGATTTTTCCAGCGTTTTATACATCTGTACATTACTTCCCTGAACCTGCTGATAATTAATGGCTACATTCGCCAAGAGCTCCTGAGAATTCCCTGAAATAAAGACAAAGACAAGTAAAAATATGGTAAATAGTTTCTTCATTATGAGTTTAAAAAAGTAAAACGGAAATTTAAAAATTTTATTTTGAACTCAGCTCTTCCATAACGTTTAAAATATCTTTTGCAACGGCATTTTTGGATTTGAGCGAAAATTCCAGCTGATCTGTTTTGGTAATGATTTTTATTTTATTGGTATCGTTTTTAAATCCGGCTCCGCTGTCACGCAGAGAATTGAGGATGATCATATCAAGGTTTTTCTTTAGAAGCTTACTTTTTGCATTTTCCTCTTCATTCTGTGTTTCAAGTGCAAAACCTACTAAAAACTGGTGTTTTTTTCTTTCGCCCATTGTTTTGAGAATGTCCGGATTTTTGATTAATTCAATGGTGAAACTGTCTTCATTTTTTTTGATTTTCTCTTTTGCAACTTCTTTCGGAGCATAATCGGCAACGGCAGCGGAAGCTATGGCAAAATCTATATTTTCATAATATTTGAAAACTTCATCAAACATTTCTTTAGCAGAAGTAACTTTATGAATTTCAATATCTTTGGATGCTGTTTCCTGAGAAGTAGGACCGGAAACCAGAATCACTTTTGCTCCGCGTCTTGCCGCTTCTTCCGCCAGAGAAAACCCCATTTTCCCTGAGGAATGATTCCCGATGAAACGAACCGGATCAATAGCCTCATATGTTGGGCCAGCAGTAATAAGCACCGTTTTCCCTTTTAAACTTTTTGAATTTTTATCAGAATCAAAAAAATCTTCAAGAACAGCGGAAATTGTTTCAGGCTCTGCCATTCTTCCCTGCCCGGAAAGTCCGCTGGCCAATTCGCCGGATTCAGCAGGAATAATGAAATGACCGAAATCTTCAGCCATTTCTAAATTTTGTTTTGTAGAGGGATGCTGATACATATCCAAATCCATTGCAGGAGCAATGAAAACAGGGCATTTTGCAGACATATAAGTTGCTATTACTAAGTTGTCACAAATCCCGTGAATCATCTTAGTCAGGGTATTTGCTGTACACGGAGCAACTAAAATTACATCCGCCCAAAGTGCCAATTCCACATGAGAATTCCAAGTTCCGTTTTTGTCGAAAAATTCTGTATAGACCGGTTTTCTGGAAAGTGTAGAAAAAGTAAGAGCAGAAACAAAATTACCTGCATTCGGCGTTAAAACCACCTGAATTTCAGCGTCTTTCTTAATGAGGTCTCTCACCAGATAATTGATTTTGTATGCTGCGATTCCTCCGGAAATCAGAATAAGGATTTTTTTCCCTGAAAGGCTCATTCCTGAAATAATTTTCACGAATTTACTTATTTTTTTCATAACAGCTATTCATAAAAAGAAAAAGCCAGAAAAGGAATTCTTTTCTGGCTTTAATTTTTATCCAATCTGACAGATTTTAGCTTCTGTCTTCTGTTTTTCTAAAGTACACTTCGTCATCCAACCATTCTTTGATTGCAATGGATGTAGGTTTCGGAAGTTTCTCATAATGCTTAGAAATCTCAATCTGTTCTCTGTTTTCAAACACTTCTTCCAAAGAAGAGTTGTGAACGGCAAACTCATCAAGCTTGTTGTGAAGCTCGCTTCTTGTTTCCGCATTGATCTGCTCCGCTCTTTTCCCCATAATTACGATTGCTTCGTAAATAGAACCTACTTTTTCTTCGATTTTATCACGGTCGTAGGTAATGGTGGATAATTCTGCTTTTGTATCTTTTACGCTCATTTTCAGTAGAATATTATTTTTTGAATGTGCAAATGTACAAATTATGATTTAATTTTGAAAGTCGCAGCCGGAGGTGGTGTATTCAGTTTTGCGCTGTCTCTTAATATTTTTTCAGATTCTTCCTTTTTTTTCATCGCTTCTTTCGACTCGTATTCCTTTCTTCTTTTTTCATATTCTGCTTTTTGAGCTTCCACTTGCTTTTCAAGAACGGCAAAGCTTTCTTTTTCTTTCTGAAGTTTTGTTCTAAGATCCAAAGCTGTTTTGGAATATTCAGTTTCCGGCATTTCTCTTTCTACTTGTCTTGTGAAAGCTAATGCATTTTCGATACGGTCTTTTTTTAGTTCATATACAGAATTCAGGGCAAGCTGATAGCGGGAATTCAGGATATAATCATAAATTTTCGGGCGGAGTTTTGTACTTGGAAAGTCATTAAGAACGTTCTCAAAAGCAATATTTGCAGCTTTATAATCTGCCATTTTATAATACTGGCGGGCATTTTCGTATGCTTTGAATTCAAGCTTGTAAGAAAGTTCATCAATCAATTGCCCGATATTTTTTGCTCTTTCAGAATTCGGATAATTATTGATAAAATCCTGAAGCTCATTGATTGCAGATTCTGTGCTGCTCTGATCTAGATTATAGTCTAAAGACCCTTCATAATAGCAAAGCGCAGACATATATGCTGCTTCTTCACGACGAGGATCCTGTGGAAAAGTAACAGCAAAATTTTTGAACTGATATCCTGCTAATTTGTAGGTTTTGTCGTAATAATTGGCATAAGCAGAATTAAAAACCACATTCGGTGCATCATCTGTACCGGCTACAAGATTAGAAAGCCTTTCGTAAAGTGCCAAAGCATCCTGCCATTTCTTTTTTTCAAATTTTTCGTTGGCAACTTTCAGGATGAAGTTTTTATCGGCACTTTGCATCGCCATTTGCTGTTCGGTTTTACAGCTCACCATCATAAGAAGGACTCCGATAATTAATACGTTCTTTTTCATAAAATTCAATCTGCAAAAAAATGGGTAATTCGATTTTCTGCTTTCAGATTGCAAAAATAAAATATTTTTTCCAATAGATTTTTTTTTATGATACTTTAACGTTTAATAGTCTGGATTATAGCCCAAAAGAGCAAAAATAGTGATCAAAAGATTGGCTTTTATTTTCTTTTCGGCTTCTTCAAGATAGTTTTCGGCTTTTCCGGGAACATAAAGTTCATAAAAATTCTTATTCCTAATTACAAAAAGTGAGGAACCAATAAGAATAGTGAGAACATCTTCCGGTTTGGGCGCATTAGTAAAAACTCCCGAGGCAACTCCTTTTTTGATGACATCATCAATCTTGCTCGTGAAAGTATTGTAAAAATCCATCAATTCTTCCTTCAAATGCTCGGTATGGCGCAATTCCTGAGTAACAAAACCATGAAAATAGCTGAATTTAAAAAGCTGGTTGACAACGAATTTAATCAATTCTTTAATCTGCATTTCCGGACGTCCTTCCTTAATCGTTTCGGCAAATTCCGCAAAACTTTCCCGAGTCCGCTGTACACGATACTGATACAGATAGGACATCATTTTTTCTTTGGAACCGAAATAATAAGAAATCATTGCCACATTGATCTTCGCATCTGCCGAAATATCACGTACAGATGTTCCTTCATAGCCTTTTTTTGCTATGAGTTTTTCAGCTATATCAAGTATATGGATTTGCTTTTCTGTAAACTTCTTCCCCATCAAAAAATTGTATTTACAGTAAAATTAACAAATTTTAAGAGAATCACAAACATTTGTTTAACGTAATATCCAATTTTATAATATTTTTGAACATGCAATTATTTGATTTCCATCATCATCACTACAAACCTTCCGGAATCTACAATTTGGATCTGCATGAAGAAATTCCCGCATATTCTTTCTCCTGCGGAATTCATCCTAAAGATATTGATGAAAATTTTGATACCTTTTTTGACCAGATAAAATTGATTTCCCAAAACCAAAATTGTCTTGCAATTGGAGAATGCGGCTTGGACAGCCTGATTGATATTGATGAAAAAACTCAGGAAAGAGTTTTTGAAAAACATATTCTCTGGGCAAATGAAATCCGGAAACCAGTTATCATTCATTGTGTGAGGAAATTTTCAGAATTGCTGAAATTCATAAAAATCGCTGAAACTCCTCTTGTCATTCATGGTTTTAACAAAAAGAAAATCATTGCTGAAGAAATGCTTTCTCATGGCTTTTACCTTTCGTTTGGAAAAGCAGTTTTGCATAACGTATCTTTGCAGGCGATTGTAAAAGATTTTCCGTTAGAAAAAATTTTTCTGGAAACGGATGACAAAGATTTCAACATCTACGAGCTTTATCTGAAAGTCTCTGAAATAAAAGAAATCAGCATCGACTATCTTCATTCAAAAATTTTAGAAAATTTAGAAAACATTACCCGATTATGAGTAAAAAATGGCTGGAAAGAACCGAACTTCTCATTAAAGAAAAAGGCACGGAAAAACTGCAGAATTCACGAGTTCTTGTAGTTGGATTAGGCGGAGTCGGATCTTTTGCGGCAGAATTTCTAGCAAGAGCAGGAATCGGAACGATGACCATCGTAGACGGCGATATTGTGGATATTACGAATATCAACCGGCAGC
>DAMDNI010000024.1:19373-21866 GCA_032083825.1 Bergeyella sp.
CCATCGGGAAACATAAAGTGGAAATTGTCGGGGAGCGGCTTTTAGATATTAATCCTGATCTGAATCTCACTCAGGTTAATCAATTCCTGAACCCGGAAAATATGGAAGAAATATTAGATTCAGGAAAATTCGATTATGTTCTGGACTGTATTGACAGTGTTACGCCAAAACTGACCTTGATTAAAGCCGCCAGAAAAAGAAAAATAAAAATCGTAAGCTCCATGGGAGCCGGCGGAAAAACCGATCCCAGCAAAGTAATGGTTCGCGATATCAGCAAAACACACAACTGCTATCTCGCAAAACAGGTTCGCAAACGGTTGAAAAAAGAAAAAATCAATAAAGGTTTCCGCTGTGTTTTTTCGAATGAGCTTCAAAAAGAAGAAAGCCTGAAAATGACCGACGGAAGCAATTTTAAAAGATCCTTTTATGGAACGATCAGCTTTATTCCTGCCATTTTCGGATTGTATGCGGCTGCGGAAGTGATCAATTATCTTTTAAAAAATGAGTGATTTTTCCAAAAGAATTGCTCTAAAGCCATCTTTCATTTTATGAAAAATTTCGGATATCCAAAAGAAGAAAAGCTTAAACAGAAAAAGCATATAACTTTCCTTTTTGAAAAAGGAAAATGGAAAACCTGCGGAAAAATCCGGATGATTATTGTAAAAACTGATATTCCTGCTATAAACGAATTGCAAGAAAAAGCTTCTGAAGGAGAGAAAATCTTTCATTCCAAAGCAGGAGTTTCTGTTTCTAAGAGATATTTTAAAAAAGCAGTTGACCGAAATAGAATCAAAAGATTATTGCGGGAATCTTACCGTTTAAACAAAAATATTTTCAAAGAAAAGTTCGGGGAAAATTATCTCGTAATGCTGTTTTGGAATTCTCCTGAAAAGCCCCAACACTTCAAAGATGTAGAAATTGAGTTTTTAAACCTCTGTAAATCAAAAAAATAAAACTTGTTTTTCTGCATACTTTTTGTAAATTTAGTTGATTAAAATTTCACAAATATGCCTGAAGATATCTCTTATTGGTCTTATGCGTTAAGTGCATTTATCGGAATCGGCCTTGCGGCAGCTTCCGGTTTCCGGGTTTTTCTTCCGATGTTCGCAGTGAGTCTGGCTTCTTATATGGGATGGATTTCTCTGCCGGAAAATTTTCATTGGCTTTCGGGAATTCCTACTCTGATTGCTACCGGAATTGCAATGGTTGCGGAAATCCTGGCCTATTACATCCCATATGTGGATCATCTTCTTGATACCATCAATATTCCTCTGGCAACAGTTGCAGGCTCCATATTGTTTGCGAGCCAGTTCACCACAATTGATACATTTCCGCAATGGGCTTTGGCGCTAATCGCAGGTGGAGGAACGGCCGCAGTTATAAGTTCAGGATTTGCAGGAACTCGAGCTGCTTCCACTGCAACAACAGGCGGTTTAGGAAATTCTGTAGTAGCCACCACCGAAACAGCCGGAGCCGGAATTATGTCAATACTAGCAATGGCAGCGCCAATTTTGGCCGCGATTGCAGCTGTCATTTTGGTTATTATTGTTTTTGTTTTAGGTAAAAAAATATGGAGCCGGTTCAGGAAATATAATTCTGATGATGTCCCTGAGATCCGAAATGAATAAAATTTCTAAAAAAGCAATGTAATAAATTGTACTCGCATTGTATCATTTTTTAATCCTCATCATGCGTCAATTTTCATCTTTCTGAAGAATAGAACAATTAATTACTCATTTTTTCGTTTATATTTGTACTGCATTTGACGAGGGATGTAAAAACATGATGAAGATTAACTTTTTTTTCCGCAATTTTTTAGCTGCGTTATTTATTTTTTCATGCAATTCTGTTTTTTCGCAAAACAAAAGCAATACCGAGAAAGTTCAGGACATTCAGGAAGTTGTACTGAATTCCGGAGTGAAAAAATACAAATCCAAAAAGGAAAATCCTGCCTATGCCATTATGCAGGAAGTATTTAAACGGAAACGGAATAACGGGCTTTCAAAATTCAAAACTTACCAATTCGACGAGTACGAAAAAATAGAATTCGATATTACCAATCTTGACAGTGCTTTTACCGCAAAAAAAATCTTTAATAAACTGGATTTTGTGTTCGATTATGCAGATTCTGCAGCCAACGGAAAACTTCAGCTTCCAATTTTCTTCAATGAAGCGGTTTATAAAAATTTTGGAAAGAATGACACTGACAAAAAGACAAAAAGACAGCTGATCGCTCAGAAAACTTCAGGATTCAAGGACAACCAGATCATTACGATGGCGGCAAAAAACCTTTACAGGGAAATTAATATTTATGATAACATTTTAAATTATTTTGATATCGGTTTCCAAAGTCCTGCCGGAAGCGATGGTTTTTCAACTTACGATTACCAGCTCATTGATACCATTCGTGTCCGGGGAAATGATGTTTTTAAAATCCAATACGAACCAAAAAGAAAAGATGTACTCGCTTTTCAGGGATTTTTATACATTACG
>DAMDNI010000025.1:0-1378 GCA_032083825.1 Bergeyella sp.
ACCTTTCCTGTAAGAACCATACATCCTGCAATTGTTCCCACTTTGGAGATTTTGAAGACTTCACGGATCTCAACATTCCCGATTACCTGCTCCTGAATTTCAGGAGAAAGCATTCCTTCCATCGCTTCTTTTACTTCATCAATCGCTTTATAGATCACAGAATATGTTCTGATTTCAATTTCTTCACGATCTGCTAGTTCTTTCGCATTGGCTCCAGCTCTTACATTAAATCCGATAATGATAGCATCCGATGCTGCGGCTAGGTTGATATCAGATTCCGTAATCTGGCCAACACCAGAGTGAAGAATATTTACACTGATTTCTTCTGTTGACAATCTTTGCAGCTGATCAGAAAGTGCTTCTACAGAACCATCCACATCTCCTTTAAGGATAATGTTCAACTCTTTGAATTCACCTAAAGCAATACGTCTGCCCAATTCTTCAAGTGTCGTATGTTTTTTAGTTCTGATCGAAAGCTCTCTTTGAAGCTGTTCTCTCTTATTCGCAATAGCTTTACCTTCACTTTCATCGGCATACACGCGGAATTTATCACCTGCTGTAGGCGCTCCGTCCAAGCCTAAAATCGTTGCCGGAATTGAAGGTCCTGCTTCTGCAAGGTTTTTCCCTCTCTCATCAAGCAAAGCTTTTACTTTTCCATGGTTTTTGCCTGCAACTACGTAATCTCCAACCTTTAGAGTTCCGGTCTGCACCAGCATGGTTGCTACATATCCTCTACCTTTATCCAAAGACGCTTCAATAACAACACCTTGTGCCGGACGATCAGGATTGGCTTTTAATTCAAGCATTTCTGCCTGAAGTAAAACTTTCTCTAATAAAGTGTCTACATTATTACCAAATTTTGCTGAAATCTCCTGAGCCTGAACATTTCCACCCCATTCTTCAACAAGAATGTTCATTGATGAAAGCTGCTGGCGGATATTGTCCGGGTTCGCATTTGGCTTATCAACTTTGTTAATCGCAATAATCATCGGAACACCTGCAGCCTGAGCGTGAGAAATGGCTTCTTTCGTCTGAGGCATTACGTCATCGTCCGCAGCAATTACAATAATGGCAATATCGGTAACCTGCGCACCTCTTGCTCTCATCGCGGTAAAAGCTTCGTGACCAGGAGTATCAAGGAAGGTGATTCTCTGTCCGTTCTCAAGCTTCACATTGTAAGCTCCGATATGCTGTGTAATTCCTCCGGATTCTCCGGCAATTACATTTGTTTTTCTGATATAATCGAGTAATGAGGTTTTACCGTGGTCAACGTGTCCCATTACAGTAACAATCGGTGCTCTTGGTTTCAAATCTTCTTCGCTGTCTTCGATTTCCTCAACAGTTTCTTCAAGATCAGCATCTTGGAATTCAATTTTAT
>DAMDNI010000025.1:1388-21631 GCA_032083825.1 Bergeyella sp.
TATCCAAATTCATCAGCAACTAATAAAAGTGTATCGGCTTCCAGACGCTGGTTCATGGTTACCATTACTCCTAATGAGAAACATGCGGAAATCACTTCGGTAGGAGAAACGTTCATTAAGCTTGCCAATTCACCCACTGTGATGAATTCGGTCACTTTAAGTGTGGTATCTTGTGCTTCTCTTTCCTGCTGCAGCTCATCCTGCTCTCTACGATAAGATCTTTTATCTCTTCTGTGCTTGGATGCTTTGGATTTCCCTCCTTTATTGGTTAATTTTTCAAGGGTTTCCTTGATTTGGTTTTTAACTTGTTCATCTGTCAATTCAACAGGCATTACTCTATCAGCACCTCTTCTGCTTCCACCTCTTTGATTATTTCCTCCACGGTTGCCTCCGTTTTGGTTTCCTCCGCGGTTGCCGCCCTGGTTGTTTCCGCGGTTTCCTCCCTGATTGTTATGAGGTCGGTTGCCACCACCTTGCTGGTTGTTGTTCCCTTGTTGGTTATTTCCCTGTTGATTGTTATTTCCGCCTTGTTGCCCGGCAGGTTTTTCGATTCTTTTCCTTTTCTTTTTCGCAGCACCTGCAGAAGATTTTGGCTTAGCCTGAAATTGGGAAAGATCCACTTTTTCTTTCAGGATTTTAGGACCGTCTAATTTCTGATAAACGGTTTCAATTTTATCAGGGGTTTCAAATTCTACCTGTTGTGCCGGCTCTTCTTTTGTTGGCGGAATTACGGTTTCTTCTTTTTTCTGAACCGGAATTTCTTCTTTTGCTGTAGGAATTTCTTCTTTGACCACAGGTTTTTTACCTGCTATCTCGTCAAGATTTACTTTTCCTAGTACTTTAAATTCCTGTTTTTCTTCTTTTGCAGGTTCCGGAGCTTTTTCCACTTCTGGTGCTGGTTCCGGAGCAGCTGGTTCTTCCTGCTTGGGATTCAGGTCTATTTTTCCGAGAACTTTTGTTTCTGCTTTTAGGGTACCTTTTGCGCGAATGATCTCCGGTTTCTTTTCTTCAATCTCCAGCTTTTCTTCCGGGACTTTTGAAAGCACTACCTCCTGAGAAGCTTTTCTCTGTTCGCCATCTTTTGCAAACTCAGCTTCCAGTGCAGAATAGGCATTTTCGTCAAGTTGCGCATTCGGGTTGTTCTCTACTTCAATACCTTTGGAATCTAAAAACTCCACAAGTCTGCTCATTGAAATATTGAACTCCTTAATCGCTTTATTTAATCTTATTTTCGGCATCTAACTTTATTACTATTTAATATTTTGTATAGAAGTGTTCTTAAATTTAATACTGATTTTAAAAATCATTAATCTTCAAATTCTTCTTTCAGAATTCGTTTTACTTCTTCAATGGTTTCTTCTTCCAGGTCGGTCATATTCTGAAGACTTTCTGTGTCTTTATCTAAAACAGACTTCGCCGTCGTTAAACCAACTTTTTTGAACTGGCTCAAGATCCAGTCTTCGATATCGTCATTGAATTCATCTAATTCAACATCGTCGTCTTCATTGGATTCTCTGTAGACATCAATTTCGTAACCGGATAACCATGAAGCCAACTTAATATTCTGGCCTTGCTTCCCGATGACTTTCGAAATCTCTTCAACCGGAGTGTATACCAATGCGTATTCTTCTTCGGGATTGATGTCAATTTTGTTGATGGTAATATTCCCTAATGCTCTTTTTACGAGGATTTCTGGGTTTTTAGACCATTGGATCACATCAATATTTTCATTTTTCAATTCTCTTACAACTCCATGAATTCTGGAACCCTTGACTCCGACACAAGCTCCTACAGGATCAATCCTGTCATCATAAGCGTCAACAGCGATCTTGGCTTTTTCTCCCGGAATTCTCACTACTTTCTTCAGCATGATGGTTCCGTCCTGAATTTCAGGGATTTCAAGCTCAAGAAGTTTTTCAAGGAATTTCGGTGCTGTTCTTGAAACAATGATCTGAGGTTTTGCTCCTTTAAAATCTACACTTTCAACAATTGCTCTTATGCTTTCTCCTTTTTTGAAATAATCGGAAGGAATCTGGTTTTCTTTCGGAAGAATAAACTCGTTCCCTTCATCATCCAGCAAAATTACGTGTTTGTGACGAATATGATGTACTTCTCCGATTACAATTTCACCTATCCTATCATGAAATTGCTCATATAACATCGCATTGTTGTGCTCCTGAAGTTTGGTTGCGAGAATTTGTTTAAGTGTCAGAATGTTTCTTCTTCCCAATTGTGCGATCGGGATTTCAACGGTATATTCTTCGCCAACTTCAAAGGTTGCGTCTATTTTTTTGGCTTCGGAAATTTCAATTTCCAGGTCATCGTCTTCTGACATTTCGTCTTCAACAATGGTTTTATTTAAAAATATTTGAAAATCACCTTTGTCCGGATTTACAATCACATCAAAATGATCGTCAGAATCGTATCTTTTTCTCAGCAGAGTTTTAAGCGAATCCTCGATAATCGCCATCAAATCAATCTTGCTGATCCCTTTTTCATCTTTAAAATCACCAAAGGATTCAATTAATGCTAAACTGTCCATATTTTCTAAATGATATTTATTTGCCTCAGCTTCTGAATATCAGCTGTATCGGCTTTTATTAAAATTTAATTATTACTAATGCTTTTTTGATGTCAGAAATCAAAATCTCGGTTTCTTCTACTGCATCCACTTTACCCTTCCCGATTTCTTTCGGTTTTCTGAATTTTCTGGTAAGAATTATTTTTTCTTCATCAGCGGCTGTCACTTCTCCTTCCATTTTTTCATCATTATTGAGAATTACTTCCAGTTCTCTTCCGATATTCTTCCCAAATTGCCTTGGAAGTTTCAGAGGCTCGCTCAAACCTGCAGACATTACCTGCAGACTAAAATCATGCTCTTCCCGATCCATATTAAATTCCACAGCTCTGCTTGCATCCAGACAATCCTGAAGCGAAACGCCATGATCTCCGTCAAGAATTACCGTAATATCATCTCCTGCAGAGATTTTCAAATCAATAAGGAATAAATCTTCTCTTGTTTCCAGAAACTGATTCAGCAGATCTTCTATTCTTTTTCTAAATTCCATTGTAAATGTTTGCCCGGAAAATTTCAATTATTTCTACGAAAAAAGGCTTTCTTGCGAAGGCCCTTTCATTATTTTCCGTGAATCTGATGCAAATATACGCAAAAATTATAAAACACCAAAATAACGCGCTCATTATCTATATGTTTAAATTTAAAATTAGCTACCTTTGCGGTGATTTTTAAAAAATAGAAGTTTTGAATATTACAATCGTCGGAACCGGCTATGTAGGCTTAGTAACCGGAACCACTCTGGCAGAATTGGGCAACTCCGTTTACTGTGTTGACATTGATGAAAAAAAAGTAGAGGGTATGAAACAGGGCATCGTCCCAATCTACGAGCCAAATCTTGAAGAAATGTTTTTAAGAAACATTCAGTCCAACCGTCTTTTTTTTACTACTGATTTAAAAGAAGCTTTAGATAAAAGTGAAGTCATTTATCTTGCGCTTCCAACTCCGCCCGGAGAAGATGGCTCGGCAGATCTGTCCTATGTTCTGAAAGTAGCGAACGATATCGGGGAAATGATGACTGAGTATAAAGTCATAGTCAATAAATCTACCGTTCCTGTAGGAACCGCCGATAAAGTACGCAAAGTTATTTCATCGAAAACACAGATTTCTTTTGATGTGGTTTCCAATCCGGAGTTTTTGCGGGAAGGTTTTGCCGTAGAAGATTCCATGAATCCATCAAGAGTTGTAGTGGGAGCAAGCTCTGATAAAGCAAAAGATATTATGGCTAAAATTTATCAGCCGTTTACCAATACCGGAATTCCTATCATTTTTATGGACGAAAAATCTTCGGAGCTTACAAAATATGCTTCTAATTCTTTTCTTGCCGTAAAAATCACCTTCATGAACGAAATCGCAAATTACTGCGAAAAAGTAGGCGCTGATGTCGACAAAGTACGTCTCGGAATGGGAAGTGATGACAGAATAGGAAACCGTTTTCTTTTTCCGGGAATCGGATATGGCGGAAGCTGTTTCCCTAAAGATGTAAAAGCATTAATAAAATCCGGAAAACAGGAAGACTTTAATTTCCAGATCCTGGAAGCAACAGAAAACGTAAATATTGCTCAAAAAGTGATTTTAACTCATGATATCGAAAACTATTTCGGTGATCTGAAGGACAAAAAAATTGCACTTTGGGGACTTGCATTTAAAGCAAATACTGATGATATCAGAGAGGCTTCTTCTTTAGATAATATTAAAATTTTACTTGAAAAAGGAGCAAAAATAACCGCATACGATACAATTGCAGAAGAAAATGTAAGAAAAGTTATCGGTGACAAAATCGAATATGCAAAAGATATGTATTCTGCTCTTCAAGATGCCGATTGCCTTCTCATTGCAACCGAATGGCCAGAATTCAAAAATCCGAATTTTGAGCTGATGTCACAAAAAATGAAACATAAAGTTATTTTCGACGGACGAAATATGTATCCTTTAGAAATCCCTAAACAAAATGGGTTTTATTACAAATCAATCGGAAGAAAAACAATTAAAATTAACTGATGAAAAACATTATCATTACAGGAGGCGCAGGATTTATTGGTTCTCATGTTGTAAGAGAATTCGTGAAAAATCTGCCTCAAACAAACATCATTAATCTTGATGCATTAACCTACGCAGGAAATCTTGAAAACCTGAAAGACATCGAAAACGAACCCAATTATGTTTTCGAAAAAGCAGATATTACAAAACCTGAAGAACTAAAAAAAGTTTTTGAAAAATATAATCCGGATGCAGTGGTTCATTTGGCTGCGGAATCTCACGTGGACAGAAGTATTACAGATCCTAACGCTTTTATCAACACCAATGTAAACGGAACAGCAAACCTGTTGAATTTAGCGAAAGAATTCTGGACACTGAATCCTGATCATCAGCATGGAAATTTTCCCGATGAAAAGAGAACAAACCTATTTTATCATGTTTCCACGGATGAAGTATATGGAGCTTTAGGAGAAACAGGATTTTTTACGGAAGAAACTTCTTATGATCCGAAATCACCGTATTCTGCAAGTAAAGCAGCATCCGATCATTTGGTTCGCGCTTACGGAAACACGTACGGAATGCCGTTTATCATTTCCAATTGTTCCAACAATTACGGACCGAATCATTTTCCTGAAAAATTAATCCCACTTTGTATTTCCAATATTCTGAACGAAAAACCGCTTCCTATTTACGGTGACGGAAAATATACAAGAGACTGGCTTTTTGTCATTGATCACGCAAAAGCAATTTTCCAGATTTTCCATGAAGCAAAAACAGGAGAAACCTACAATATCGGCGGTTGGAATGAATGGCAAAACATCAATTTGGTGAAA
This sequence comes from Bergeyella sp., assembly GCA_032083825.1. Taxonomy (GTDB): domain Bacteria; phylum Bacteroidota; class Bacteroidia; order Flavobacteriales; family Weeksellaceae; genus DAMDNI01. The sequence continues at coordinate 6,777 of DAMDNI010000025.1, forward strand.
GAACTCATCAAGCAGGTTGATGAAAAAACAGGAAAACCGGAAGGTTATTCCGAAAAACTCATCACGTTTGTGAAAGACAGACCCGGACACGACAAAAGATATGCGATTGATGCCACGAAATTGGCAAACGATTTAGGCTGGAAACCAAGCGTTACTTTTGAAGAAGGTTTAGGGAAAACCATCGACTGGTTTTTGGATAACAAAGAATGGCTGGAACATGTGACAAGTGGAGATTATCAAAAATATTATGAAAAACAGTACCATTAATTGTTAGATTGCTATATTTTTAAATTGTTACACAAAAAAACATGAAAGGAATTATATTAGCCGGAGGTTCCGGAACGAGATTATATCCATTAACGATTGCGGTAAGCAAACAACTCATGCCGGTTTATGATAAGCCAATGATTTATTATCCGCTTTCTACATTGCTTTTAGCAGGAATCCGTGAAATTTTAATCATCACAACTCCGCACGATCAGGAAGCTTTTCAGAAACTTTTGGGTGACGGTTCTAACATCGGATGCAAATTTGAGTATAAAATCCAGCCTTCTCCGGATGGTTTGGCGCAGGCTTTCATTTTAGGCGAAGAATTCATCGGTGACGATTCCGTTGCACTGGTTCTTGGCGATAATATTTTCTACGGAACAGGCCTGCCTCAGCTTTTAGAAAGTAAAACTGAAGTAAAAGGAGGCTGCGTTTTTGCGTATCAGGTTTCCGATCCTGAACGTTACGGCGTTGTCGAATTTGATGAAAACCTAAAAGCCATTTCAATTGAAGAAAAGCCGGCAGAGCCAAAATCCAATTTTGCAGTTCCGGGATTATATTTTTATGACAATTCTGTTGTGGAATATGCTAAAAACCTAAAACCTTCTCCAAGAGGAGAATTGGAAATCACAGATATCAACAGGATTTATCTTGAAAAAGGCGAACTCGAAGTAGGGGTAATGTCAAGAGGAACCGCTTGGCTCGACACGGGAACATTTGATTCTTTGCATGAAGCTTCGGAATTTGTAAAAGTTTTAGAAAAAAGGCAAGGTTTTAAAATTTCCTGTATTGAAGAAATTGCTTTTAAGAAAGGTTTTATCAATGAAGAACAGCTGTTGAAATCTGCAGACAAATACGGCAAAAGCGGATACGGCGAATATCTAAAAAAACTAGTTTAGACATTTGAAAAACAAAATAATTTTCAAAATCATATTTGCAATGCTATTGGCTGTTACTGTCAATAGCTTTGTTTATATATCTTTTGCGAATATCTATTCTGCTCCGCTTATCAATTATAAAACTTTTGTTGAACAATACACTACCGGGATTTACCAATATCGGTTTTTGAGCGTTGATCTGTTTTGCTGGATTCATGATTTTCTTGAGCAGCATCCATTTGATTTTAAAATGAAACTCGTGTTTTTGGATGCGTCTGCAGAAAGAAATGCATTTTTATCTTATTTCATTCTTAACAGTTTTTTTCTTGCTTTAACATCTTTAGTAATGGTGCTGATCACAGAAGGAAAAAACTTCATTGCCACTCAATCGGAAAAGATTTTGATTATTGCGGCAGGACTTATTCCCATCTGGATTTCGCAATTTGTTTTAGTACCTTATGATTGCAGCAGCTATTTTTTTCTATTGCTGTTCTTTTGGGTTCTTTTAAAGTACATCGAAAAAGATCAGCCATGGAAAATGGGCATCCTTATGATCATTCTTATTATTTCAACTTTAAACCGGGAATCCGCAGCGCTTTCTATTTCTTTGGCAGCCACACTTTTATATTCATTTTTCGGAATTCAAAAAAGAAGTATTGTTCCTGTTGTTGTATTGGCGGTTGTTTTTACAGCGGTATATTTTAGTTTAAGAATTATTTTCGGAAGTTTCAAAACCAATGACGGAAGCTTGCTTTGGCTCAACCTCACCCATCCTCGAGGCTGGATAGGAATGTTGTTCTGGATCATTTTCTTTGTTTTCAGTTTGATTATTGCAAATGGCCCAAGGCAGAAAAAAAACATTCTGGTTTTTCATTTATTTTCCCTGCCCTATATTCTGATGTGTTTTTATACAGGATCATTGTACGAAATCCGCCTGTATGTTCCCATTTTCCTGACTTCTCTGTTTTTAGGAAAGATTGAGACAAAGACGGCATTAATTTAATTATTATAAATTTGCAAAAAAATCTACTTTGAAAACTGTAGTTTACACATCTGATAAAAAAACACATTTTTTTAAAGAACTTAAAGAAATCTTCCAAGACTCCAAAAGTTCAAATTTTCTGGCCTATCAAATGGCAAAAAGAGATTTACAAGCTCAATATCGCCAGTCTTTTTTAGGATTTTTCTGGGCATTTGCGCCCATCATTACCAATTCTCTGGTCTGGATTTTTCTAAACAGTTCCGGTACGGTAAATGTAAATTCGGGAAACAGCATCCCGTATATTTTATTTGTAGTCATTGGTACCACACTTTGGAGTATTTTCACAGAGACCTTATTAATTCCGCTGAATTCTGTAAATGCAGGAAGAAGCCTGCTTTCCAAAATCAATTTCCCGAAAGAAGCTTTGCTGATTGCAGGGCTTTACAAAATGCTCTTCAATCTTGCTTTAAAGCTTGTTTTTATTGTCGCAATCTTATTTATATACGGAATAAAACCGGATTTTGAAATCCTGTATTTCCCATTCTATCTGTTTGTTATTATCTTATTTTCGTTTGCTGTAGGTTTAATTTTTACGCCAATCGGTCTTATTTATACAGATATAAGCAAAATTATTACGACTGCTATTTCATTTATCATGTATGTAACTCCGGTAGTATATGCCGTTCCTGCAAAAGGAGTTTTCAAAAAATTATTTGAGATCAACCCGCTCACTTTCTTTTTTACAGATGCACGAAACAGCTTAATCGGCATAGACATCCAATATTTTTTATATACATTAATATTGTTAGGAATCAGCTTTATCATTTTACTTCTGGCATTGGTCATTTTCAGAAAATCCATGCCTATTATAATCGAAAAAATTGCGGGATAAAATGGAGAATGACAACGAAATATTAGTAAAGGTTCAGAATGTTTCAAAGAAATTCTCGCTGGATTTGAAATCTTCTCTGAAATATGGGGCATTAGATATCCTTAAAAGTACCTTAGGCATTAAGATTAAGAAAGATCTGCGCCCAAAAGAATTCTGGGCAGTACAAGACATCAGTTTTGAGCTGCGAAGAGGTGAATGTATCGGGCTTATCGGGCATAACGGAGCCGGAAAAAGTACACTCTTGAAAGTTTTAAACGGATTATACGCTCCCGATAAAGGCCAGATCAAAATGAAAGGAAAAATCGGAGCCCTTATAGAATTAGGTGCCGGTTTTAATCCTATTCTTACCGGCCGCGAAAATATTTATAATAATGCTGCTATTTTAGGATTCACCAAAAAAGAAGTAGAAGAAAAAATGCAGTCGATCATCGATTTTTCTGAAATAGAAGACTTTTTGGATACTCCTGTACAAAATTATTCTTCGGGAATGAAAGTCCGGTTAGGTTTTGCAGTTGCCGCACATTTAGAACCCGACATCCTGATTATTGATGAAGTGCTGGCGGTTGGTGATTTAGGATTTATCCTGAAATGTTTCAATAAAATTGACGAGCTGCTTCCGCATACAGCTGTTATTTTCGTTTCACATAGTATGCCGATGATTTCGAGAATCTGTAACGAAATCATTCTTATGGATCACGGAAAAGTAGAATATCGCGGAAGAGAAATCGGGAAAGGCGTACAGGCTTATTACAACAAATTTGCAAACAACAACGAGAACAAAGTCTTTGATGACAATAGTTTTGAGCTGGTTTCCAAAAGTACCGACCTTACAGAAAACACAATCCAAAGACAGCAGGATTTTACGGTACGGTTCGAATTCAGAAAGAAAAGAGACCTTAAAAAAGCTCCTTTGCTTTACCTGGAATTCAAGGATAAGGAACAAAAACCTGTTGCCGGAGTTTACATCAAAGAATCAACAGAGCTGAATCCCGAAAATGAATACATCACTTATACATCAACAATTAAAAACCCGATATTCACATTAGGGAAATATATTGTTGATGCAGGTCTTTACGATTATGACGTGGAAACTCCGCATCTCAGAATCAACAATGTTTTTGAATTCATTGCAAGCGGAGAAAAAGAACTTTGGATTCCTTTTGAGTTGGAATCAGAAAATCAGATAACTTTACATTAAATAAGAACAGTTATGATCCCGGTGACAAAACCTTTTCTTCCGCCACAGGAAGAATATCAGAAATATATAGACGGTATTTGGAAAAGAAACTGGCTTACCAATATGGGGCCGCTTTCCAGCCAATTGGAAATGGAACTTAAAAACCATCTGAAAGTCAACCATCTTCTTTTTGTAACCAACGGAACGGTTGCAATCCAAATGGCAATTAAAGCTTTGAATCTTTCTGGAGAAATCATTACGACCCCGTTTTCGTTCATTGCCACAACTTCGTCAATTGTATGGGAAAGCTGTACTCCGGTTTTTGTAGATATCGATCAGGACTCATTAAACATAGATCCTAAAAAAATAGAAGCAGCCATTACAGAAAAAACCTCAGCAATTCTCGCTACCCATGTCTATGGAAATCCGTGCGATGTTGAAGCGATTGAAAAAATTGCAAAAAAACATAATCTGAAAGTCATTTATGATGCTGCTCACGCATTTGGTGTAGAAGTAAACGGAAAATCGATTTTCGAATACGGTGATATTTCAGTATGCTCACTGCATGCAACCAAACTGTATCATTCCGTAGAAGGTGGATTGATAATCACTAAAGATCCTGAGCTTCTGAAAAAACTGGCTTACATCAGGAATTTCGGAATATCCGGATTTGACACATTTGCCGAGTTGGGAATCAATGGGAAAAACTCTGAATTTCATGCAGCAATGGGATTGGTAAATTTAAAATACATCAATCATATTCACCAAAAAAGAAAAGAGCTTGCAACTCATTACGATAAAAATCTGAAAAACCTGAAATCTGAAAAACCTTTATGGAACAAAAATGCTACGGAAAATCATGCTTATTATCCTTTAATTGTAGAAAGTGAAGAATTTTTATTAAAATTAAAAGCAGAAATGGATAAGCAGGAAATTTTCATCAGAAGATATTTTTATCCGAGCCTTGCATCTGCCTTACCTTACCTTACTAAGTTGGAACTTCCGGTAACAGAAGATATTTCCAAAAGAGTATTGTGTCTTCCTTTTTATTATGACCTTACCTTTGAAGAGATTGAACTGATTGCGAGAACCATGTTGAGAATACAAAACAACTGAAGATGTATAAGAATGTTTTAATAATTTCTGACAATCTGTTTCTTTGTAAAAAAATAGAAGCAATTATTCTGAAATACAAACAAGCTGAATTCTCATTCTCAATAAGCCCTTTTTCAGATCTAAAATCTTTTCAGGAGGAGATTGCAGCGCCTGTACATGTCTTCAATCTCAAAAATATTGAAGATATTGAGAAAATTATTGCTTCATATGACCTTATACTGTCGATACATTGCAAACAACTCTTTCCCATATCTTTAATCAGCAGAATTAAATCTATCAATATTCATCCTGGATATAATCCTTATAACAGAGGATGGTATCCGCAAGTTTTTTCAATATTGAATGATGAGATAATCGGGGCAACTATCCATGAAATTGATGAAGAAATAGATCACGGAGCAATTATTGACCGCTTATTAGTAAAAAAAGATAATACAGATACTTCCGGAAGTTTATATGATAAAATACTCGAAAAAGAAATCGAGCTCTTTGAAAAAAATATACAATCCATCCTTAATAATTCATATTCTGTTATTCAACCCGAAAATGAGGGCAAACTATATCTGAAAAAAGATTTCAATGATTTATGTAAGCTTGATCTTAAAGAGACAGGAACATTTGAAACATTCATCAAAAAAATGAGGGCTCTTACTCATAAAAATTTTAATAATGCATATTATATAGACCCGGAAACAAAAGAGAAAATATACATTTCCTTAAAAATCAGCAAATGATCAGCATGCCGAAAATATCTGTTGTAACCGTAACCTACGGACAGGAAAACTACATTATTGAAGCTATTCGTGGTGTTTTAATGCAAAGATTCAACGGTGAGATTGAATATATTATCGTAAACGATAATTCTCCGGACGATACAGATAATATTATCAGAAAGTTTCTTTCTGAAACTGTTGTTCCTTCCAATATTACAATCACTTATATTAAACATCCAAAAAATAAAGGTGCAATTCCTAATTTTTTCTGGGGAATCCAACAAGCAACAGGAAAATACGTTGCTATTTGTGAAGGCGATGATTATTGGATAGATCCTCAAAAACTTCAGAAACAGGTTGATTTTTTAGAGGAGAATCATGCCTGCAATCTTGTTTATCACCGGGTAAAAATTTTTGATGATGAAAAGAAAACTTTTGATGATGAAGAAATTAATACTTCCGATAAAATTGAAATAAAAACCCTAAACGATCTGGCGGAAAACGGTAACCTGATGCATACACCATCTGTGCTTTTCAGGAACAATATAGATATCGATACACAGTTTTCAGAAAGTCCGGTAGGTGATTATAACTTATGGTTTTTAAACGGAGAAAAAGGAAACTATGCCTATTTGCCTGATATTATGGCTGTTTACCGATTATCAGAAAATTCCGGATGGGGAAAAAAAAGTATTTTCTTTCGTGTATACAATTGGCTAAACGTTCTTCTTATTCTTAAAAACTATACTCAAGATGAGAAAATCCGCCAAGCCTTGATAAAACAGGCTTTAAAACATGCAAAAACAGTCGATCTGAACGAGCTTACCGATGAAGAAGCCACACTATTTACCAAGCGCATGAACCTTTTTTCTCCTGAATTCAATAAAAAGATTGAGCTAAAAAGAAATCCATTAGTATCTATCTGTATACCAACATATAACGGAGAAAAATACATTAAACAATCCTTGGATTCCGTAAAAAACCAGACCTATAAAAATATCGAAGTAATTATCTCTGATGATCAATCTAAAGACAATACAATTTCCATTTGCGAAAAGTTTCGTTCAGAAGTGGATTTCCCTGTTCACATTTATTCCCATAAACCCGAAGGAATCGGTGCAAACTGGGATCACTCCGTAGAAAAAGCAAACGGAGCATTTATAAAATTTCTTTTTCAGGATGACATTTTGGAAAAGAATTGCTTAGAAGAATTTTTAAGATTGCAGGAAATTACCAATCAGGATGTATTCTTCTGTAAAAGAAAGCTGATCAATGACCAGGGAAATCCTCTTGACAGCGAAGAACTTAAAAAAATTGCCAAAGTCATCGATCTGCAATCCGTTATCCGGTTAGATATTGACGATTATTATATTTTTACAAAACAGGATTTAAATAAGCTTGGATGCAGATATCGCGAAGAATTAAGCCATAATTTCCTGGGAGAACCTGTAGCATCATTTGTAAGCAAAAAAGCATATGAAGAAACAGGTAAGCATAATCCAAACCTGAAACAATTGCTAGACCTGGAATATTCTTTACGGCTTTTAGAAAATCATAATATTGTGATTTCCGAAAAGAAACTGATACGTTTTCGAGTACATGACAGCCAGACTACAAAAGTCAATCAAAAAAATAAGGTAAATGAAAATGATTTCATCGCCGGTTTCATTGTCAGAAAATATTCAAAATACTTGAATCGCCAGACACTTCTAAAGTATTACTACATCAAATATCCTATAATAGGTAAAATCAGAGCTTTACTTCCTTTTTGATATGCTTTCCATTATCATCTCATCTTATCAGCCGGAATATTTCCAAAATCTGTCCGAAAACATCAGACAGACAATCGGGCAGGATTTTGAATATGAAATTATCCAAATCCAAAACCCCAATATCATGGGGATTTGTGAAGCATACAACAAAGGAGCTGCACAGGCAAAATTTGACAATCTTCTTTTCCTGCACGAAGATGTAGAATTTGAAACGCAAAACTGGGGAAATATTCTTGGCGAATATTTTACAAATAATGAGATTGGAGCCATCGGAGTTGCAGGCAACAATTACATTCCCCATGTTCCGTTTGCGTGGTGGGACAGCTTCGAAAATGACTTCAGAAATATGCAGCAATACAAAAAAAAAGAATTTCTGCGGACATACAAATTAGAACAGGATCATAAAGTTTACAGCTTGGACGGAGTTTTTCTGGCCTGTACAAAAAAAACATTTGAGCAATTCCCTTTTGATGAAAACATAAAAGGATTTCATTGTTATGACCTAAACTTTTCGGTGAGAATTGCGAATCAGTTTCAGAATATGGTAACTTCAAAAATTATGCTCCGTCATTTTTCGGAAGGAACTAAAAACAAAGAATGGTTCATCAATCTTATCCGTTACCGAAAAACCTTCCAAAAACCTGAAGCTCAAATCATCAACAAAAAAAAAGAAGCTTATTTCTTCATCAAATATATTGAGTATCTAAAAGATTTTGACTTTACAAAAACAGAACACAGAAAACTGCTCGTTCCTTATATTTCCCCTAAATTTATCGGCTGGAAGCTTGCCCTGAAAACAATTTTCAAACTCATCTGAAGAAAATGAAGAAAAAGATATCTGTCATTATTATTACTTATAATCAGGAAAAATACATCGAAAAGGCAATTCGGGGAGTTTTTATGCAGAACATCAATGTACCTGTTGAGCTCATTATTTCTAATGACAAATCCACTGATAATACAGATGCAGTTATCCGAAAAATTATAAAAGATTCTCCGAAAAATTTTGAAATTGTGTACACATCACACGAAAAAAATCTCGGAGCAACACCCAATTTTTATAATGCACTCAAAAAAGTAACCGGAAATTATGTTGCTTTTTGTGAAGGTGATGATTTTTGGACTGATGCCAACAAACTTCAGATTCAGTTCGATTTTATGGAAACTCATCCTGAATACAGTATTTGCTGTCATAATACCGTTCAGGTTGATGCTGATGATAACATTATCCCGAATCAGCAATTCAGTTCCGTAGAAAACAGAGATTATTCTACATTTGAAATTTACAAAAACTGGAAAATCCATACAACATCCGTTTTCATCAAAAAAGAAGTCTTGGAAAGTGACGCCGCTCAAAAAACACTTATAGAGCCTGATTTGCTTTATTTTGATACGATGCTCTTCATGGCAGCAACAACCATTGGGAAAATGCGCGGAATGCAAAGAGAAATGTCCGCATACAGGAGACATGAAGTCGGGCTTTCTGCAGGCACTGATTATAAAAGGGATCTAAGGCACAACAGGTTGGATCAGATTACAGGAGATTATTACCCCGGTGAAATCCGAAATCGAAGCAACTGGATGATTTTCAAAAGAAGTTATGATGATTTTTTTATCTGTTTAAAAAATGGTAATTATAATCTCGCACTGAAGCATGCTTTTTGGATTTTGAAAAAAGGAAAAATTCTGAGAATCTACCTGATTAAAAAAATGAAAGAAAGATCATGAAAGCAATCCCTAAAAAGAAAATAATTTTCCTGAGCCACAGAACTCCATTGGACAAACGCAACTGGTCCGGAACCATGTTCAATATGCACCAGGAAATGATAAAAAAAGGATATGAGGTAGAATGGATGAGCAGTGAACTGTTTACAGAAAAAGAAAATAACTGGTTTGAAAAAATTGCTGTCTGGAACGAGAAAATCTTCAATAGGACTTTCAATCGTCACCATACAATTCTAAAAGCGAAAACAATCTCAAAAAGAATTCAGAAACTTCTTTCAAAAAAGGATTTTGACATTCTTTTTGTTCCCGCAGGAATCAATGAAATTGCTTATCTGAAAATCAAACAGCCGATTGTGTATCTCAACGATATTCTTTTTCATCAGCATATTCAGTATTATCCTGCTTTTACAGGATTGGGCTGGCTGTCTAAAAAAACGCTCCATTATATTGAGAAAAAAGCGCTTGACAATGCTTCTGCAATCATTCTGCCTTCCGAATGGTCTATTGAAGCAGCACAATCATATTATCATATTCCGGAGAAAAAATTACATCTTCTTCGTTTCGGTCCCAATTTGGAAGTCCCCGAAAAACTGGAATTGACAACAAACCATACTTCCGAAAAAGTAACACACACATTGCTTTTTTTGGGAGTAGACTGGAAAAGGAAAGGCGGAGATATTGCTTTTGAAGCCGTAAAAATTTTAAATGAAAAAGGGATCAATGCTAAGTTAAAAGTAATTGGCTGCATTCCTCCTGTTCAGGGAGATTTTATGGAGGTAATCCCTTTTCTCGATAAAAATAAATCTGAAGATCTTGAACAGCTGAAAAAAGAAATTTCTTCCTCCGATTTATTATTTCTCCCAACCAGAGCAGAATGTTACGGAATCGTTTTCTGTGAAGCTTCCGCTTTTGGAATCCCGAGTATTACCACCGCAACTGGTGGTGTTACCTCAATTATTAAAGATAACATCAATGGTTTTGCACTTCCGGAAAAAGCTTCTTCAGAAAAGTATGCTGAGATTATTGAGAAAATAATTTCTGATCCGGAAAAAATGCTTTCCCTGAAAAAAACTTCCAGAGACCGTTACGAAAACGATCTTACTTGGGAGAAATGGGGAAAACAGCTGGATGAAATATTAAAAAAACAATGAAAATTGATTTAGAAAAAAAAGTCAGACGTTACGTTAAAAGAATTTATTCTTATGTAATCGGACAAAAACAAAAGCATATTATTTCGATTCCTGATCAGGCAAGATTTGGAAATCTATTATATTTTTACCTTCAATCCTATATCCATCAAAAGGAGAATTTATATTTTTTACATACTATCACGATGGATTATTGGCTAAAATATTTCCCTAATTTCAGCCAATTTGTTGTATATCCTAAAGATTTTAAAAAGTTTGATAATATTGATTGGCTGCCGCATTATTTTCAAGAATTTGGGAAAGATTTTACAAAGAAAGATTTGAATAATTTCATCCGTGAAGTGGTATTCACTAATGATTTTTTCTCACATATAAAAACTGAAGAAAAAACCGTGATCAATATAAGAAGAGGCGATTTTTATATCGGTGACAAAACCACTGCTTCAAGCTTTGATCAAATAAAATATGTAAAAAAGGTTATTGCATTACATCCACAAATATTTAATTGTAAAATAGAGATCGTTAGCGATGATATAAATTGGTGTAAAGAAAATCTGAAATTACCTTATGAAAATATAATTTATAAGGAAAACTCGTCTCCAATTGAGGATTTCATTTCTATCTGCACTGCGAAAAATCTGGTCGCTACCAATTCAACTTTTTCTTACTGGGGAGGCTATATTTGCGGTTATCTACAAAAGGGCAATCTGGTTATTGCTCCTAATTTTGGCGCAACATTATTCAAAAATAAATTGGCTCATCAGGTTGATCCGGAATGGATAATTATAGATGTTTTAGAGGAGTAATTAAAATCATCAGGTTTTTATTTCAATAATCTGTCTTTCCAGAAATTAAAACTCAGCACAATTGGGATTCCCCGAAGCTTTTCCGTCCAAGATATATGCTTTGCTTTTAAGGCAATATTCCAATAAAATGCTGCGAATTTTTTCTTTTCTTCAGGAGAAACAGCATCCCATATTTTTTCTTTATAAGAAAGCATTGCTGCTCTCGGGCTTTTCTCCATTATCATAGCATATTTTGCAGACAATCCATCTTCAAGGTATGCTCCTCCCATCAGAACATGGTCTGTAAAAAGAATTTTAAAGTTTCTTGCAATTCTTCTGTGAACAAGAGATTCGGGGCAAAATTTTTCTTCTGGAAACTGAGGGAAAGGAAAATTTATCGCCACATTCATTTTGTAACAAAAGATTAATTCTCCATAGAATTCCCAATCATAATGGATATCACCTTTTACGGTTTTTTCGATTTTGCCGTATTTCGAAATATCATACTTCACATTATCCGTAAACCTTATAAAAGTGAAGCCGGAAATTTCAGGTTTGTCCGCGATTTTTAAACTGAGATAGGAACAGGTTTCAATGCAGTTTACCAAAAGGTAATCATCGCTATCTACAACCAAGAAGAAATCTCCGGCTGCTAATTTCATACCCTGATTAATCGCGATATGCTTGCCTTGGTTGGGTTGTCTGTAATATTTAATAGTAATCAAACCTTCATCATTGTACTTTTCTATAAGTTGCTCTGTCCCATCTGAAGAACCGTCATCTACAATAATCCATTCAAAATTTTTGCTGGTCTGATTTTTCAGGCTTTCATAAAGTCTGGGCAACGTATGTGCTCTGTTAAAAGTAGGAGTAAAAACGGAAAAAATCATATTTTAGGCAATTCAATTTTTTGATATGAAGGAAGATCAAGGACATAATTAAGCCAATTATCAAAACTATATTTCGACACAATCTCGTTAGGCAATTTTTTATAGGGCTTCTGAAGAAATTCTTTAATATTATCCAAATTTTCAAAATCAGTTATAAGAATATTATCCGAAGAATAAAAATCATAATTCTTTACCGATTCATTATTAGTGATTATTTTTTTCTCATAATACATTGCTTCAAAAAAACGAAAGGAAAGCCCGTTATGATGTGATAATTTAAAGTCTAAAAGAGCTACAGACCTTTTAACATTTTCAATATTTTCCGAATAGCTCATTCCTTTGTGTATCAAAAATACACCATCTTTTTGTTTCTCTTCATAATGAGGCTGAATAATCAAAACAGCATTTAATCTAAGTGTTCCGCTCTTGCAGAAATTACTAATTTTTTCTATTTTTTGAATTCTGTCCGGAACTCCGACACCAACATAAAAAAGATCATTCTTTATAACACGATCAGCTTCTTCGTCGGGAAACCAGCAATTGGTAATGGGTAATATATTTTTTTTTCTTAAAAAATAGTAATCCTGAGGATCAAATATAAAAATCCTGTCAAAATATTTTTCGAAATCAAGAATCTTCTTGCTGACAGAAAGTCCGTCTGGCTGATAAGCAATCAGATTATTCGATCTTTTTCGGATGTTTTCTATAAGCTTTTGCGGAAAGCGGTCAGCTCTGATAAACAAAATATAATCAAATTTGCCTTCAAGCCCTTTTTCAATCTCAATGGTTTTTTTAAGGAAATGCTGATTTTTAAGTTTCTCGTAAAATGTTTTATCTTTTAGAAATAATCTTCGAAAAACATTGACAATCTTATCCTGCAAAGGATATTGATAAGGCTCAAAATCTTCATCGAAAAAATCCTTGACCTCAAAATTCCTCTTCCTGATATTTTCAGCAAAAATATTTTTAAGCGTTGGGTTGGAGGTAATCAACAGAATTTTTTTCATCCTATCAAATATTTCTTTAAGAAAGGCAAAGTTTGAAATTTTAATTAATATATGGAAACAAAAACTTTAAATTTGCAAAAAACATCTTCTTTGGAAAAAAAAAGCATACTTTTTATAGCCGACAAGCCGGAATGGGCATATCATAACATCATCAAAACATGGTCTTTATTTCTTGGCAATGAGTATGATTGTTATATTGCATTTGCCAATGATTACCTGATCAGGCAGAAAAAATTCAGTTTCGCCGAAAAACTAATCATAAACAATATAAACGCTTTACGGAATAAAAATAAGTCTTACAAAATCGATTCTTCTCGTAATTTTTCTTATCCTGTTTACAAAAATCCAAAAGTGTTCGATATAAAAAATCAGACTTTTAAACCAAAGAAAGAGTTCGATATCATTATCGAAATGGCGTATTATTTCCAATATGTGTCTGAATTTCCTTTTCAGGCAAAACACAGGCTGGTCGGGCTCTACACCGATTCCTATCCTCATGAAGGCCCAACTTTCGATGCAAAAACAGGAACTGAGCTCAAAAATCTGGAACGCAAAACGTTTTTTGAAAAATATTTAAAAAAATATTCCGGAATACTTGTCGGAAATACCAATCTTTATGATGATTACAAAGTTTTTACCGATAAGCTGATATTCGCTAACGGAATTTATCGCCAAAATGATTTTAAAGAAAATCTTAATGTAGGAGAATCGGAAACATTAACAATTGGTTGGACAGGAAATCCTACCCGCTCTATGAAAGGGTTTCATGAGGTAATAGAACCTGCGGTAGAAAATGTCAAAAAAACAGGAAGAAAAATTATTCTGAAAACACAATTTACCGGAAGCTACGACAGCATTTTACAATTTTATTCTGATGTGGACATTGTTGCAATCGCTTCGGAAGCAGATACCGGCCCTTCACTTTTTGCAGAAGCCGCCCTTTGTAACGTGCCTGCAATTTCCACAGAAATCGGATTCCCAAAAATGGTTATTGAGAATGAAAAAAATGGGATATTTGTTCATCGTGACATTCAGGAAATGGAAAACGCAATCATCAGCATGTATGATAATCGGGAGAAATTAAAATCTTTCTCAAAAAGAATAAAACAAAATTACCTTTCAAAATTGGACAACAAAATTTCCCTTGAAAATCTGTCTGCGTTTTTACATGAACTAGAATCTGCCTGAACATTCAAGTGAGAAAATATTATCTTTAACAAATTTAATTTATAAAAAACGCCATTCTGATGATTGGAACTGCAATTTGGAGACTGAAAGAAGCCTTTGGAGTATTGACTGGCAGAAAAAAAACGCTGCGCGAAAAACCTGTACAGGAATTTCCGCAGACTTCATTTAAGAATCTTGAAATTTTCGAAATTAAAGATTCAGAGCTTAAAAATTTTCTTGAAAACAAATCCATAGAATTTATCTTTAGTGAATTCAATGAAAACCGCGTAAACGCCGGCGGCGCAGATCTTTCCGGACATTGCCGGTTGGATCCTA
>DAMDNI010000026.1:0-16724 GCA_032083825.1 Bergeyella sp.
TGATGCTTGTGGGTGTTACGAGTTGTATTTTGTCCTGATCAAGCCTTTGTTTTATTTTCATCAATGCAATGCTTTTTACCTGCACTAGATTAGCTCCGACTGCCAGCCAGAATTTTGCCTGAATATTAAAAGCACCTTGTTTCAGATCAGTCAGTAAAACCTCGGAAGTATCTGTTCTGTCAACGTTTTCAAGGTTTTTTACAACTTCCAGAATTCCTTTTTGAGCTTTATAAATATCTTCGTCCGCAGGAATTTCAAAGTTTAAAATGATTTTTCGCTGAGGTGAAGCCGTAACATTTGAAAAAGGTGAGCTGAAAATAACCTGGTTAGGAATATACACTTTTTTGCCGTCATCCGTAATGATTTTAGTCGTGAGGAAACCGATTTCCTGTACTGTTCCCGAATTACTCCCAATCGTGACATAATCACCAACTTTGAAAGCTTTATCAATCCCGATTAACAATCCTGAAAAAATTGAAGAGACCAAGTCTTTTAATGCAACACCGGCAATCACACCCGCAACTCCCAAGCTTCCGATGAATTTCCATAGAAAGCCACTCAGTCCCATAATTTCAAGGGAAATGAATGTTCCTAAAAGCAAAATCAGGAATCTGAAAAATCCTACGAGAGAAACAATCGTTTCATGTTTGTCAGGGAAAAATTTGTGAAATAATTTTACTGCAAGTTTACTTAGATACGAGCTTGTGACTAAAAAGAATGAAAAAACCAGTAAACCGACCACCAGGTTTGGCGTAAATTCTGCAAATTTCTGATACCAGCTGTCTAATGTTTTCCAGACAAGATCGACATATTTAATACTTTCAACTTTTAAAACTTCATCCTTCATAAAAAATATTTTTGCAAAATTATGATTTTTTAATAACAATAAATTTGCCAGTTTATGAAAGTCTACTAACTTTGTAGACTGTTAATTCAAAAAACAAAATATTATGTCGATAAAATTAGGAGATACTGCACCCAATTTTCAGGCTGATTCTTCAGTAGGAAATATTGATTTTTATGAGTATTTAGGTGATTCATGGGGAATTTTGTTTTCTCACCCTGCAGATTATACACCCGTCTGTACTACAGAGTTAGGATTTACTTCCAAACTAAAACCTGAATTTGAGAAAAGAAATACAAAAGTAATTGCTTTAAGTGTTGATAATGCAGAAGATCACAGAGGCTGGATCAAAGATATTAATGAAACTCAGGGAACGCAGGTAGAATTTCCGATTGTGGCAGATAAAGAACGTAAAGTTTCGGAACTGTACGACTTTATTCATCCGAATGCTTCGGCAACAGCAACGGTTCGTTCGCTTTTAATTATAGATCCGGATAAAAAAGTCCGGTTGATTATCACTTATCCCGCTTCTACAGGGAGAAATTTTGATGAAATTCTAAGAGTTTTAGACTCGCTCCAATTGGTTGATGCCGAAAAAATAGCGACTCCTGTTAACTGGAAAGACGGTGATGATGTAATTGTTCCGCCAACGATTTCAACAGAAGATGCACGTAAAATCTTCCCTAAAGGAGTTACAGAAATTAAGCCATATTTGCGCTACACGCCGCAACCAAATAAATAACATAGTTACAGTTCAATTTTTTTAATTTTTCTAAGCACGCTTTTGGGCGTGTTTTTTTATGTTCCTATCTTTGGTTAAAATTCAACAGTATGCAATTCATTAGAACAGGTTTATGTGCATTCGGGATGAGCGGGAAAGTATTCCATGCGCCCTTTTTAAAAGAACACCCGGAGTTTCAGTTTTCTGCGGTTGTAGAACGTCATAAAAGTGATTCGGAAGAAAAATATCCGGATACCCGCATTTACCGTTCTGTTGAAGAAATGCTGGAAAATCCCGATCTTGATTTAGTGGTCGTCAATACTCCTGTCCAATTGCATTTTGAACATGCAAAAAAGGCTTTGGAAGCTGGTAAAAATATTATTGTAGAAAAACCATTTACCATTAATGAAAATGAGGCAAGACAGCTTGCTGAACTAGCAGAAAAAAATAAACTTTTTATAAGTGTTTATCAAAACAGGAGATTTGACCGGGATTTTTTGAAAGTGAAAGACATCATTTCTTCCAAAAAATTAGGAGAAATCAAGGAAGTTGAAATTCGTTTTGATCGTTATAGAAAGCAAGCCAGCGGAAAAGAGCATAAAGAAAACCCTGATCTTCCGGGTTCCGGGACTTTGCATGATTTGGGAGCGCATCTGATCGATCAGGCTGTTCAGCTATTCGGTTTCCCTGAAAAACTTTTTGCAGATATTACTTCATTGAGAGGAAAAGAATTTGCCAATGATTATTTTGAAATTTTATTCTTTTATTCCAATGAATTAAGAGTCAGATTAAAGACTTCGATTCTTACCAAAGAAGATCATTATGCTTACAAAATTCATGGCACAGAAGGAAGTTTTTTGCAGGAGAGAAGCGATAATCAGGAAAATGAGCTTGTTGCCGGGGCAATTCCTGTGTATGGCGAAAGCTGGCAGAAACCTTTAGAAAATCCCGATGGAATCCTTCATTATTTAAATGAAAATCATCAGACTTCAAGGGTTTTGACGACAAGCGATCCCGGAAACTACATGAATTATTACCAGCAGATTTATGAACATATTGCTTTCGGAAAACCTTTGCCTTCTCCGGCAGAAGAAATTATTCAGAATATGAAAATCATTGATGCTGCTCAGAAAAGCTCTCAAGAAGGAAAAGTTTTCAGGTTTTAATTCTAGCTTACAATTTCCTGCAATTCCAGCCAGCGCATCTCGTGTTCTTCGAGTTTTCCGGAAAGTATTTCTAATTCTTCGGATAATTTCGAGATTTTCTCATAGTCAGATTCGTTATTGAGCTGGTCGAGGATTTTATTTCGCATTTCTTCGAGTTCGGGCATTTCTTTTTCAATTGTTTCCAATTCCCGCTGTTCTTTGAAGGAGAGTTTCTTTTTGGTTGTCAGTTGTTGGTTATTGGTTGTTGGTTTGATTTTTTGTTCTTTGTTCTTTTCTTTTTCTTCTGGCTTGCCGTCTTTCTGGCTTTCTGATTTTTTCTGATTTTCCCGATATTCCGAAAAATTGCCAACAAAATCTTTAATTTTTCCTTCACCTTCAAAAGCCAGAATGTGATCTACAATTCTATCCATAAAGTAGCGGTCGTGTGAAACGATAATAAGGCTTCCCTGAAAATTCTGAAGGAAATTCTCCAAAACAGTCAAAGTCGGCAAATCCAGATCATTGGTTGGTTCATCAAAAATCAGAAAGTTCGGATTTTGATACAAAACGTACATCAAATGTAATCTTCGTTTTTCTCCTCCGGAAAGTTTAGAGATCGGCGAATATTGAGTTTGGTCATCAAATAAAAATAATCTCAAAAACTGGGAAGCAGAAATGGTTCTTCCATTTGCTAAAGGAAAATTTTCAGAAATTTCTTTGATAAAATCAATAACTCTTTCATCTTCTTTATAAGTCAGGCCTTTTTGAGAAAAGTATCCGAATTTAATCGTTTCTCCGGTTTCAATTTCTCCTGAATCTTTCGGTTCAAAACCCTGGATAATATTGAGTAAGGTCGATTTTCCCGCACCATTTTTCCCGACAATTCCGACCTTTTCTCCTCGTTGAAATGAATATGAAAAGTCTTTCAGCAAAACATTATTTCCGAAACTTTTATTAATGTCTTTAAGTTCAAGAATTTTGTTTCCTAAACGTTTCATTTCAAAATCCAATTCCAGCGAATCTTTTCTTGTGTCGGTTTTTGCTACTTTTTCGGTTTCATAAAAAGCATCGATTCTCGATTTCGATTTTGTTGTTCTCGCTTTTGGCTGTCTCCGCATCCATTCCAGCTCCTTTCGGTAAAGATTGTTGGCTTTGTCGATGGTTGCGTTCAGATTGTCTTCCCGAATCATTTTATTTTCGAGATAAGTCGCATAAGAACCGTTGTGAACATACAGATTCTTGTCCTCCATTTCCCAGATAATATCACAAACCGAATCCAGAAAATAACGATCATGCGTAACCAGAAGCAGTGTAATTTTCGCTTTACTCAGATAATTTTCCAGCCATTCTACCATCTCTACATCAAGATGATTGGTAGGCTCATCCATAATTAATAAAGTATGGCGATGTTCGGCTCTGGTTTCTGTCAGGAGTTTTGCGAGCGCAACTCTTTTGATCTGCCCTCCGGAAAGTGTTCCCATTTTCAGGTTTAAATCGGTGATTTTCAGTTGCGAAAGAATCTGTTTCATTTCGTTTTCCAAATCCCAGGCTTTCTGAATTTCCATTTCTGCAATCGCTTTTTCCATTTCTTCATGATTTTCGGAAATTAAGGAAGCGTGATATTTTTTCAAAGCCTGAATTGGAGCTGAATCCAAAGTTATCATAAATTCCTCAATTGAAAGATTGGAATCAAATTCAATTTCCTGATCAAACAAAACTACCTGAATTTCTTTATTAATCACCACATTTCCGCTGTCGGCAATCTCTTTTCCCATCAGGATTTTAAGAAGCGTCGATTTTCCGCTGCCGTTTTTGGCAACAATGGCAATCTTGTCACCTTCATTCACATTGAAGGTGATATTCTGAAACAAAACTTTGATGCCGTATGATTTAGTAAGATTTTCTGCGGAAACGTAATTCATTATAAATTATAGTTGATGAAAATAAATGATGTGCGAAAATACGAAAATGAAAACCGAAAATTCGAATATAAAAAATGAATCTTCTGAAAAATTTAACTAAAAATCAAAGCATTTAACCTTTCTTTGATACAATTGGAAAGGGAAAAATTCGGAAGTTTGTACTCAAATTATTTTTTAATGAAAAAGCTCAATTTTCTACTTATTTTCCTTTTATATTCAGCTTTTCAGTCGCAGATTGTTACAGGAATTGTTTTCTCAAAAGAAGAGAACCAACCGATCCCTTACGTGAAAATCGGTGTTGAAAAAGACAATCTCGGAACTATTTCCGATAATACAGGAAAATTCTCTCTGGATTTGTCAAAAACAAGTGTGAACAAAAATATCAGAATCGAGGTTTCCGGTTACGAACCTTTTTCAATGAATGTCGGAAGTTTCATTAAACAAAATCCTCAGCAAATTTTCCTTCAGGAAAAAGTTCAGAATATCAAAGAAGTAAAACTGGTTCCGAAAAAATTGGTAGATAAAAACTGGGGTGTTAACACAAAAACCAAAAGTGTAATTTACAATGTAAATCCTGAATTTGATAAAACGAATTTCCTTGGCGAAACAGCTTTGCAATTTAATACAAAAAAGAAAGCAAAGATCAGAAATATCAATCTGAATATTGCGCAATTCAACTCCAAAGATCCTGTTGTAATGCGTTATGCAATTTACAATGATGAGAATAATCTTCCCGGGAAAAGCCTTTTGGATGAAGAAATCACAGTAGAATTAACAGCGGATAAAATCAAAGACGGTGTTTTTTCTTTAGATGTGAATGACCAGAACATTTGGGTGAAAGGGAAATTCTATGTCGGAATTGAGTTTCTTAAAGCTTTTAACGGGAATATAAGAATAAGTGCTGCATTATTTAGAACGGGCTATATAAGAGAATTTTATGAAGACTGGCAGAAAATGTCTATTGCTGCACCTGCAATTAATATTGATGTGAAAGTTGATAAAAGCGCTGTCAATGAGAGTGAAGAAAAAGAGGTATTTGATAATGCTTCGGCTTCGCTGCAAGATTATACCCCATTTTTGGAAGAGGCTAAAAAATCAGGATTTGGAAAAAATTCGTTGACAGGCAAAACACTTCATTTAAAAGATGCAGATATTTATTATGAAATTTACGGAAAAGGCGAACCTTTATTTCTGCTTCACGGGAATGGCGGGAGCATTGATGCTTTTGTAAAAGAAATTCCGGAGCTTTCTAAACATTTTATGGTCGTTGCGATGGATACGCGAGCGCAAGGAAAAAGTACTGATACATCAGCAGAACCTTTGACTTACAGAAAATTTGCTGAGGATGTCAAAGCTTTGGCAGATGAATTAAAATTGAAAAAAATCAATATTCTGGGTTGGAGCGATGGAGGAAATACCGGAATTGAATTTGCTATTAAATATCCAAACAATGTGAATAAAGTCATCACAAGCGGAGCCAATGTTTTCCCAAACGGAGTGGGCGAAAAAATGGTTGAAGAGATGAAGAATGATGTCGCCAGAATGAAAGCAGAAAACAAGCCGGAAAGAGATATCCGCTTGGAGCAATTGATGATTGATGAGCCAAAAATTACCAAAGAACAACTCAATCATATCAAAGCAAAAATATTTGTTTTGGCTGGCGAAAATGACCTGATTCTACGTTCACACACTGAATATATTGCAAAGGAAATCCCAAATTCCAAACTCAAAATCTACAAAGGCGCATCACATGGTGTTCCGGTTGAAAGGGCAGAAGAATTGTGTAAAGATGTGATCGATTTTATCAAGAATTAATCAATCGTCAGCATTTTCAGAGACCAGGTTCCGCCATTGTAAACATTCACATCCACTTTGCTGTTGATGCCTTTTACAATTCCGTTTTCTGTGAATTGCCAGAATTTCCAGTCATCTTCTGGTGAAGGAGCCGGAACATCATTATAATTGGCGAGCCAAAGCGGATAACCGTCAAATTCACCTTTCAGATAATCTTTGTAATAATGGTAATAGGTATAGATAATAGGTTTTACACCATATTTCTCTTCTACAATTTTGCACCAGACTTTCAGATCTTCAATAAGCTTTTCCCTTGATTTTTTTCTCGGGATTTTTTCAATATCCAATACAGGAGGAAGATCGCCGCTTTCCAACTGTACATTTTCAAGATAATTATTAGCCTGAATCACAGGGTCTTCGTCTGCTCTGTAAAAATGATAGGCACCACGAATCAGCTCATTTTCTTTTGCTTTTCCCCAAAATTCATCAAAATGTTTATCTGCACTCCTGTTTCCCATCGTTGCTCTCAAAACCACAAAATTTATAGGGATTGAGCCATTTGCAATACTCAGGCTGTCCCACTGGATGTCTTCTCTTCTCTGGTAATGGGAAATATCGATTCCGAAAGTCTTATCGTTGTAGCTTTCAATAATTTTGTTGATTCTCAACGTCTCGGTTTCGGAATTGGTAAGATGCTTGTGTTCAAATTTCTTGAAATACATCGCATAATAAAAAATGATTTTATTTTTAAGATAAAATCCTGTTCCCAGCAAAGCAATCAGAAGAATTCCTAATAGAATGAATCGGCGCAGAAGATAATTCTTTCTACGTTTTTTATGAATTTTGGATGTTGATTTTCTTCGGGTGTTTTTTTTTGCCATCAACTGCAAAAATAGGAGATAATTATGAATTTCCGAATTTTTTCCGATGCCGGATTTATTATTTATGTCATATCTTTTTTTCCAAATTTTAAAAATCATTTTACTTACTTTTATCACAATTATGAAAGAAATTAAAATAAAGACTTCCGACAATTATTTGCTTTCAGCAAGAATTTTTGAGCCTTTGAAGGCAAACGGAAAACTTCTGCTCATCAATTCAGCAACCGGAGTGAAACAGCAGATTTATTTTTCTTTTTCAAATTATATGGCAGAAAACGGCTTCACTGTCATTACTTACGATTACCGCGGAATCGGAGAATCAAAGCCGGAAAAAATGAGTGGTTTTAAAGCAAGCATGAGAATTTGGGGAACCCATGATTTTAAAGCCGTGACGGATTTTATTAAAGAACATTACCCTGATAATCAAAAATTTGTACTTGGGCATTCTGTCGGAGCATTAATCTTAGGAATGAATGAAGATTCGAAAGTATTTGAAAAATTCATCTTCATTGCTACTCAAAAAGCGTACGTCGGAAACCTGGATTATAAAACAAAAATCGCTGCTTATCTCGGTTTCGGAATTGCCCAGCCAATTTTGACAAATATTTTTGGTTATTTTCCCGCTCACAGATTTGGCCTCGGAGAAAGCCTTCCCAAAGGAAGCGCTTACGATTGGCGTACTCTAATTCTTAATAAAAAATCAACCAACAAGCTTCTCGAAAAAGTTCATGATTTTTCTAAAGAATTACATCAGCAAACTTTTGTCATCCAAATAGAAGACGATCATTGGGTAACTTCGAAAGGAGTTTCCTCTTTACTTAAAGAAACTTACCCAAACCTAAAATCCCGAATACGAAATGTGAAAGTTTCAGAATCAGAATCCGGAAAAATAGGACACATCAATTACTTCCGAAGCTACAACAAAAAATTATGGAAAATTATTCTGGATGAATTACAGTGATTTAGAAGGCGCGAGCGAAGCGAGCGGCAAAGAGAGTAGTATTAGTGTTATTTTTGTATTAAAAATTTAATTTTTATGTCAGGTGATTTGATTCAGAATACTGTTGATTTTGTTAAAGAAAAACTTAAAGGCGCAGAAGCTGGACACGATTGGTTTCACATCGAAAGAGTCTGGAAACTTTCAAAAAAAATTGCGCAAGATGAAAACAGCAACCTTCTTGTAGTAGAATTAGCGGCTTTGCTACATGATATTGCGGATCCAAAATTTCATAACGGTGATGAAAATCTTGCTCTTGAAGTTTCACGGGATTTTTTGGAAAGCCAAAGCACCGATGACAAAATAATTGAGCAGGTTCTTTATATTATTCAAAATATTTCATTTAAAAACAGAAATGAAGTTCCGGAAAATATTCCTGTTGAACTAAAAATCGTTCAGGATGCAGATCGTCTTGATGCAATTGGAGCTATAGGAATTGCACGCACATTTAATTTCGGAGGATTCAAAAATAATATCATGTACGATCCGGAAGTTTCTCCAAAACTGAAGATGAGTAAAGAAGAATACAAAAAATCGAACGGGACAACCATCAATCATTTTTACGAAAAACTTCTTCTTCTAAAAGACCTAATGAACACAGAAACTGCAAAAAAAATCGCATCCGAAAGACACGATTTCATGCTAAAATTTCTTGAAGAGTTTTACAAAGAATGGAATGCGGAACTTTAAATCTCACAGCTTCAATTTTCATCATCTGAATTGTTAGTATATTTGTAAAAGTTATGGGATTTCTACTATTCATTCTTTTTCTGCTTTTCGTTTTTTCATTCTTTTTGACGTTTGTGAAAAAAGGGAAATATGTGAAAGCTTCTAAAGCAATCAGGATTCTGACGGTTGTTTTCGGGATTTCATTTTTTGCCTATTGGTTTTTTGAAAGCAGTGTAACCCGCTATTTGAAAAATTCTCTTTCTGCACTTGTTGTGAATAAACTGCCGCAGACTTTGGATTTCTATATTATTAAAATTAAAAATAATGATTCCTCAGGTTATGTCACGAAACATATCGGGAAAATCCGCCCTGAATACTTTCGCCTGGAATATTTGCAGATGCAGAATTCTAATGAATTTTGGGTTTCTGGCTTTTTAGGGAAAAATCAGGTATATTTTTCGCAGCATTCTGTTCCGAATAAAAATATGGATCAGATTATTGAGATCAACAATTATATCATTCAAAGTGAAAAACTATCCGGGATTGCAAAAAGTATCATTGATGAAGAAAATCAAAAAGAACGTACAATTGCTATTTGGGTAACATTAGATCTTTTGCTTTTATTTCTGAATGTTATTTTGCTTTTAAGACGGAAATAAAATATTAAATTAAAAAAACTATGGGCGGAAATCTTCGATTTCCGCCCATAGTTTTTTATTAATATAGAAGAATTATTTTATAAATCCCCGGTTTCTCAATAATGGTTTGATATCAGGATTTCTTCCCGAAAAATCTCTGTACGCCTGATTCAGATCCACAGAATTTCCAACGGATAAAATGAATTTTCTAAAACGGTCTCCGTTTTCACGTTTTATTCCTCCATTTTCTTTAATCCATTCCCAGGCATCGGCATCCATTGTTTCAGACCAGATATAAGCGTAATATCCTGCAGAATAGCCTCCTCCCCAAATATGAGCAAAATATGGGGAATGATATCTCGGAGGAACTGCCTTTACCGTAAATCCGTTTTTAGCCAATGCTTCTTTCTCAAAATCCAAGACAGGCCTTATTTGGTTTACATCACTTACGGTATGCCATTCCATATCATCCATGGCTGCGGAAACCAATTCGGTTGTCATATAACCCTGATTGAAAGTATCGGCTTTTTTAATTTTATCCACTAACTCCTGTGGAATTTGTTTTTTGGTTTCGTAATGAAGAGCATAATTTTTCAAGATTTCAGGTTCTAAAGCAAAGTGTTCATTGATTTGAGAAGGAAATTCCACAAAATCTCGGGGAACATTTGTCCCGGAGATTGATGGATATTTCTGGCTTGCAAAAATCCCATGAATTGAATGTCCGAATTCGTGAAACGTCGTTTCCACATCATCAAAGCTGATTAGCGAAGGTTTTCCTGGTGCTGGTTTCTGGTAATTGAAACAGTTAACAATCACAGGCTTTGTTCCCAAAAGGTAAGATTGTTCAACAAAATTACTCATCCATGCTCCTCCACTTTTTGAATTTCGGGTGTAAAAATCAAGATAATAAATAGCTAAAGATTTTCCGTCATGATCGAAAACTTCGTATGCTACGACATCAGGATGATACACAGGAAGATCAGTTCTCTTTTTAAATGTAATTCCGTAGAATTTTTCTGCAGCATAGAAAACGCCTTTTTCCAAGACAGTTGTCACTTCAAAATAAGGTTTGATCTGGTTTTCATCCAAATCATACTTTGCTTTTCTCACTTGTTCCGAATAAAAATTCCAGTCCCAAGGTTCTACGGTAAAGTTCCCGTTTTGAGAATTGATAAGTTTCTGAATTTCTGCTTCTTCAATTTTTGCAGTTTCCACAGCTGGTTTTGCAAGTTGTTTCATGAGATTCATGGCTGCTTCTGGAGTTTTTGCCATTTGATTTTGAAGATTCCATTCGGCATAATTTTTCTTGCCAAGAATTTGTGCTTTTTTCAGACGTAATTTGGCAAGCTGTTCAATTGTGGAACGAGTATCATTATTATCCCCTTTTTCTGCTCTGAACCATGATGCTTTGAAAAGTTTTTCTCTTGTTTCCCGGTTTTTCAGATTCTGTAATAAGGGCTGTTGTGTCGTATTTTGAAGTGCTAAAAGATATTTGCCTTCCTGTCCGGCATTTTTTGCATCGGTTTGAGCGGCTGCAATTTCATCAGGCGAAAGTCCCTCCAAAAGTTTTGCATCATCTACAATTAATGCGCCTTGTTTCCGGGCTTCCAGCAATTTATTGGAAAATTGTGTGGAAAGCGAAGCTAATTCCTGATTGATCTGCTTTAATTGTTCTTTTTGTTCTGAAGATAAAGCTGCTCCTGCGATTTCAAAATTTTGTTTATAATATTGAAGAAGTCTTTTGCTTTCGGAATCCAAGCCGTTTTCAGAAATTGATTTTATTCGTTGGTACAGTTTGTCATTCAGATAGATTTTATCAGAATGTCCTGCAAAAATAGGAGCATATTCTTCTTCCAAGGCTTGCAAAGTTGGATTTGTGTTGGAGCTGGTCAGGTTATAAAATACGATTTGTGCCCGCTTCAAAACTTCACCGCTTTTTTCTAATGCAACAAGTGTATTTTCAAAAGTTGGTTTTTCGGGATTGTTGGCGATGGCTTCAATTTCTTTTTCATGCTGCTTCAACCCATAATCAAAAGCAGGTTTGAAGTGTTCATCTTTTATTTTGTCAAATTCTGGAGCTTCATATTGTAATGTGCTTTTCTTCATGAAAGGATTTTTGGAAAGCGCATCGGAAATCTGTACGGGCATATTTTGTGTATTTTCAGAGGTTGTTTTAATTGCAGTAGTGCACGAATTCAGAAAAACGGCAGCAATTAAAAGTGATGATGTAACATTTTTCATACATGAATTGTTATAGAAATATTAGAATCATTAAATTTAAACATCTTTTTTAATATCAAAAATTTTAATCATGAAAAAAACCGGTATCCTTTTATTTTCGGCAGTTTGTTTTTTATATTCCTGTAATTCCAATGCGGAAGGAAGCGGGAGAATTTTTAACCTTATTCCAAAAGAAGGAAAAGGAATTATTAAAAATAAAGAATACAAACTGAGTTTTGACGAAATAAGCGTAGCGCAATCGATAAAAGCGGAAGTGGTAAAAGCGAGTGAAGAAAAAGTAGTGGTAACTGCACCTTCTGATATTCTGGAGGATGTTTTAGTAGAAAAAGTAGGTGAGAAGCTGTATATTCATTTCAAACCGGGACTGAATATCTCCGCAAGAAATGTCGCAGTAAAGATTTTTGCTAAAGATTTTTCTAAAATTGAAGCGAGTTCATCAGCAGATATCAATGTAAGAGACCAATTTACTCAGAATAGAACAAGTATCAAGGTTTCAAGTTCGGGAACTATTAAAGGAGATTTTGAAGCAAACGATCTTGATATTGATGTTTCCAGTAGTGGGAATTACAGCGGAAAAGTATGGGCAGTCGATTTGGATGTGGAAGTTTCTTCTTCAGGCGATATTAATCTCAGCGGAAAGGCAAAAAATACAGAAATGGACGCCTCTTCTTCAGGAAGTATTAATGCTGGAGATTTAATTGCAGAAACAGCAGATCTTAAAGCTTCGAGTTCAGGTTCTGTTAATCTTTCCGTTTCACAGGCGTTGTCTGCCACTGCAAATTCTTCGGGAGACATAGATGTGATCAGGAAAGGAAATCTACAGATTATTTCGCAAAAAGAAAACAGCGGAGGCAGTATTTCTGTCAGATAAAAATTTTGTAAAAAGAGCACATCGGCCGATGTGCTCTTTTTTATTGATTATTTTTTTCTTCTTCAGTGTCGTCTTCAATCCAGTCATGAGATTCAAAATTCATGCTGTCATAGGAAAGAAGTTCCTGTTCACGAATTATGGATTCCTTTAGAGTAAAAGTGTTTTCTTCTTCGTCCGATTTCGCAAGTTTTCTTACGGAAGCTTTGTCAAGTAAGGTAAATCTTTTTCCTAATCTTCGCGCTGCATATTTCCGCATTCCGGTTTCATGAAGAAGGTCTACAGCCATATTTACGGCAGTTCCCAGAGTTTCCCGGTAAATATTTTCGATTCCGTGGTTGATGTAATAATAGGCATCATTGCGGTTTTTGGCGCGCACAAAAATTTTAATCTTCGGATATTTTTCCCGGATCATTTCTGCGATATATTTATTGTCTTCGGGATCATCAAGACACAAAACCAGAATTTCAGCATCATTGATTCCTGCCGCTTCCAGAACAGGGATTCTCGTAGCGTCGCCATAATATACCTTAAATCCGTAGCTTCTTAATAATTTTATCCTTTCAGAATCATGATCAAGAATCGTTGCGGAGATTTTGTTGGCTTTCAGCAAACGGCCGACTGTACTTCCGAAATGCCCAAAGCCTACAATGATGATTTTTTTCTGAATTATATTGGCATCAAGAATACTGAACTGCTGATGCTCGTCGTCTTTCGTATTTATTTTTTTGGTAATTATTTTTTCATGAATAATTAAAAGAATGGGAGTTACACACATGGTAATAGCCGTAACAGCCATTAGTTGTGAAAATAATTCTTCATCAACAAGGTAAAGCTTTGCAGAATAATTCAATAAGACGAAAGCAAATTCTCCCACTTGTGAAAGAGCAAATGCGTAAAAATAATTCTGAGTATTTTCGATTTTAAAAAATTTGCCAATAATGTAGAGAACGAAAAATTTCACTGCCAAAACCACAAAAACAAGGCTGAAAATAAAAACCGGATCTTTTTGAATGGTATTGAAATTCATTGTTGCACCAACACTTACAAAAAATACGGCAAGCAATAAACCTTTAAAGGGATCAATATGTGCTTCTAGCTCGTGACGGAATTCGCTATTGGCAAGCATTACACCTGCAAGGAATGCTCCTAATGCGGGAGAAAGCCCGATAGCAGCCATTAGTTCCGAAACACCAATCACTAAAAATAATGAAGATGCTGTAAGCAATTCGGACATTCCTGATTTGGAAACGTATCTTAAAAACGGTACGAAAACGTATTTTCCAAGAAGAATTAAAACGGCAACACCAAAAATTACCGTTGAAGCCTGAAGCCATTCCGGAAGATTCTGAATGAGCACCTGAACTTCATTTTCTTCTTTTACATGTCGATGCGCAATCAATGGTAAAATTGCCAAAATAGGAATTACTGCAATATCCTGGAAAAGCAATGTGGAAAATGAGGCTTCTCCGGCTGCTGTTTTAAGCATGTTTTTTTCACTCAATGTCTGCAGTACGATTGCAGTGGAGGACATTGCAAAACACATTGCAACCGTAATTGCCTGCTCATACCGCCAGTTTGCAAGGAGAAAAACCCCAAGAAGAATAAAAATAGTAAGAATCATCTGAGAAGCTCCCAATCCTAAAATACGTTTTCTCATGGCCCAGAATTTTTTAGGTTCAAGTTCGAGCCCTACCAGGAATAAAAGCATTACTACACCAAATTCTGTAGCATGCATAATGTTCTCCGTATTTTTTCCTGTCAATTTTAAAACTGACGGGCCAATGATTACTCCTCCCAAAATATAGCCAATTACAGAACTCAGTCCGAACCTCCTTACCAGCGGAACCATAATGATGGCTGCACCGAGAAAGATCAGGGTATTCATTGCAATTGAGCTTTCCATAAAATAAATTTATTGGTTTAAAATCTCTACAAATTTTTGTTTATGGTAGATAATTTCCTTCTTGGAGAGGTTTTCTGCTTCATAAACAATATAAATGCTCTTAATATTGGCTTTAAAAATTTTCAGGGTAATTAAAAGACCGCTGATCAATTCTTCAATAGTATAACCATGTTTGCCGTTTTTTCCGAATGAACGTTCTTTGCTGCGTGTTGTTACAAGCAGATAGACTTCTTTATTTTCAAAAGGATTTTCGCTGTAACCATTCAGCCATTTTCCATCAACCACTTCGTCCAGCCATAATCTTAATAACGGCGGCATCCCAAACCAGATGATCGGGAAATGAAAAATAAAACGGTCATAGTTCACAATCCTTTTTCTTTCCCGAAATGCAGGAATATGGAAGTCAGGATATTCTTCGTACAAATCCCTGAACGTGAACTGCTGGTGACGTTCATAGAAGTTTGTCAGCTCTTTATTGTTGCTGGAAAATTCTAAAAATGGATGTGCAAAAAGAACAAGAGTTTTCTTCAAAAGAAAGCGGTTTTCGTAAAAATAAGTATTTTCAAGGGAAAATCAAAGATTGCCGGGATATTATTGGAATGAAATTTTATTAAAACAAAAGAGATCAGGCTTTAAACCTGACCTCTCTTATTATTTTTTTTTAAAGTTTTTACCAGCCACCTGAAGCTCCGCCGCCGCCGAAACTTCCGCCGCCGCCGAATCCTCCAAATCCGCCTCCTGAACTACCTCCACCGAATCCTCCACCGCCGCCAAAACTGCCAGGGAATGGGAAAAATCCGCCGGGATAATTTCTTCGTCCTCGTCTTGAAATGATGACATCATCGTCATCATCATAATTCCCTCCGTTTCCACGATTTCCGAAAAGGAAAACCAGGATAATCATAATAATAAAAGCAATGAGAAGAATTTTAAACAAACTTACATTTCCTCCGGAATCTGATACAGGTGCAGGCTTGAATTTTCCCTGGACAGCTTCCATAATGGCTGTAGTTCCTCGGTTAATGCCTTCGTACCAAAGCCCCTTTTTGAAATTCGGGGTGACAATATAATCAAGAATTTGTCCTGCAACAGAAGCTGTAAGATATTGTTCAACCGCTCTTCCTTGCTGAATGGCAAATTTCCTGTCCTCAGTTGCAATCAGGAAAACAATCCCATTGTCCTGTTCTTTTTTTCCGATTCCCCATTTTTCACCAAACATGGTGGCAAGAAAATTAATATCTTCTCCTTTTGTTGAGGGGATGATAATCACTTCAATTTCTGTTGAGGTGGAATCTTCGAATTTAATCAGTTTGTCATTCAGCAGCTGTTTCTCATTTTCAGAAAGAAGTCCGGCTTCATCATATACCGGATACAAAATTGCCGGTTTCTGAGGAATGGTATATTGTGCTGAAACGAAATGGAAACAGCCAATCAGGAAAATAAAAAATAACTTAAGAGAAGGTAATCTCATTGGATAGTTCGTTGAAATTTTCTCCGGTAAACGGGAAATGCTTTTTGAGTTCGAGTCCGGTTTCGAGAATGGCTTTTTTCAACCCCTCGTAATAATTTTCTTGTGCAAATTCTGAAGTGGTTTTGTCATGCAAATGATCCCAGAAAGATTGTCTTACTTTTTTGTGAATTCCTTCGTCTCCGATGATTGTCAAATAATGGCTTTCAAAATTTACATGAAAAAGAACCGCGTTTCTTTCAGCAGTCTGATCCATCCCTAAATACTGAAACACTTCGAATGCTCTCTTTGCATTATCTGCCTCGGTATTGGAGTCAATATGGATACGGATTTCTCCCGTAGACTGATTTTCTGCGGTTTGTATGGCTTCCACAAGGGAAGCCATTTGTTGTTCTGTGAGAAAATTATTCATTATTCCGTAAAAACATCAGGAGCTTTTTCAGCACCTGCTGCTGCTTTGAAATATGGTTTTTCTTTAAAATTGGTAAAATTTGCCAGAATATTATTCGGGAAAGATTTGATTGTTGTGTTATAATCCTGTGCAGCTTCGTTGAAGTAAACTGTTTCTGTACGGATACTGTTTTCAATCGCGATATATTCTCTTTGAAAGTTAATATATTGCTGGTCTGC
>DAMDNI010000026.1:16734-21417 GCA_032083825.1 Bergeyella sp.
TCACCTTGTGCAGCTTGGAATTTTGCAATATCAGCTTCTGTCATGTTGGTAGGATCAATGTTTACCGAAGTGGCTTTTGAGCGGGCTTCGATTACTTTTGTCAAGGTTTGCTGCTCGAAATCTTTGTATGATTTTACTGTTCTTTCCAGGTTTGGAATCAGGTTGGCTCTTTTCTGATAAACGGTTTCAACATTTGACCATTTGGTGTTTACTGTCTGTTCTTTAGCAACAAAATTATTGTAACCGTTTTTCCCCCAGAAAAATAGCACTACTGCTATTACAAGAAGAACAATGCCGATAGTTCCGGCGCTCATACAACCTCTGTTTTTCATAGTTTATATTTTTTTAATTATTGCGGAATTGTAAGCCAAATATACAAATTATGTGATACTTTTGTGAAAATTATTAGAAAAATGACAACTATCGTTGTGGCAATGGGAATGAAGAATGAAATAGGCTTCAATAATGAATTGCTCTGGCATCTTCCTAAAGATCTTAAACATTTTAAGGATATAACTTCCGGGCATCCCGTCATCATGGGCCGGAAAACGTATGAAAGTATAGGGAAACCTCTTCCGAACAGGACTAATATTGTGATTTCCAGAAAAAATGACTGGTTTGAGGAAGGGATTCTAATTGTAGGAAGTGTTAAGGAAGCGATAAAATTTGCTAAAAAAATCGATGATCATATTTTCATTATCGGAGGCGGAAATATTTATGAACAGACCATTGGTCTTGTCGATAAGATTGAGGTGACTCTTGTAAAGGCAGATTTACAAGCGGATACTTATTTCCCTGAAATTGATAACAAAATCTGGAAAAAAACCGATGAAACCTGTCATGAAAAAGATGAAAGAAATAACTACGATTTTTGTTTTCAGACATTTGAGAAAATCGAAATTTCATCAAAATAATTCAATCGAAATTTTGTAAATTTGCACACTTCTAAAATTAAAAAATGAACAAATACATAAAGCTTGTTTTTGCTGCAATATTCATCGGATTGGGCATTTATATGATGTTTTTTACACGGAGTATAGGATGGGGAGTTGTTGTTTTCCTGCTTGCTGCATTTCCTATTCTTTTGTTTTTCAAAAACGAATTTATATTGCTTTCTTTCTGGCAGCTGAGAAAACAAAATACTCAAAAAGCTGCTGAATGGCTGTTGTACATCAGAGATTACAAATCACAACTTCATAAGTCACAGTACGGATATTTCCATTATTTGCAAGGCCTTACACTTGCTCAGGATAATCCTTCCAAAGTAGAGCCTCTGATGAGAAAAGCTCTTGAATATGGGTTGAATATGAAACAGGACAGAGCAATGGCAACGTTGAATCTTGCTGCTGTAGCAATTTCCAAAGGAAGAAAACAAGAAGGCCAGAAACTTTTGGAAGAGGCAAAAAAACTTGACTCTTCAGGATTGATGACTGATCAGATCAAAATGATGAAGGAGCAGCTGAAAATGCCTTCCATGCAAAAACACATGCACAATCCTAACATGAGACAAAGAGGAAAGTTCTTCTAGCAGAATATTAAAAATCCTGAATTCATTTTCAGGATTTTATTTTTTTACATTTCGGAATCATTTCCTCCTCCGTAAAATTTCGGCATCTGCCAATGATATTTTACAGCAAAAGTTCTGATGGCAACAATTAAAAGAATCGTAAAAATCTGTACAAAAGCATAAGACAGGATTGAGTATTTGGTTAAAAGAAGAAAGACGCTTCCGCCAACAATACAAGCTGTTGCATAGATTTCTTTCCGAAAAACCAAAGGGATTCGATTGAGTAAAATATCCCGGATGATCCCGCCAAAACAGCCGGTAATTGTTCCTAAAGTTATGCAGATAAGAGGATGAAGGTCTGCATTTACTCCTTTTTGGATTCCGATAATGGTAAATAATCCGAGCCCGAAACTGTCGAAAATGAAGAGGGTGACTCTAAAGTTTTTTTCAATCGATTTGAAGATCATTGACAGGATTGAAGTAATGAAAATCAATGAACACATCCACAAATCATGCATCCAGAAAACAGGAACGTCCAGAAGCAAATCCCTTACAGTTCCTCCGCCCACTGAAGTGACGAATGCAATAATCAGCACTCCGAAAGGATCAAGCCGTTTCTGCATGGCAGCAAAACTTCCCGACATCGCAAATGAAATTGTTCCGAGAATTTCTATGATAAAGTTAAATTGTTCGTGCATTTGTAATTTTGAGTTTCATAATATTTTAAGGATAATGTTACCCTGAAACACAAACTTTACTCAAACTCTTACCGCATCCGGAACCAACAATTCGTATTCTCCGCCATGTGTAATAATTTCGCGGACAATACTGCTGCTGATGAATGATTTCCCTGACGAAGTAAGAAGAAAAACAGTTTCCAGTTTTTTGTGAGCTAAAGTTCTGTTGGTGTGAGCAATTGCTTTTTCAAATTCGAAATCAGCAGGGTTTCTGAGACCGCGGATGATGAATTGAGCATCTTTTCTGAAACAATAATCAACAGTAAGCCCTTCGAAAAAATCAACTTCTATATTTGGAAGGTGTTCGGTTGATTTTCGAAGAAATTCCATTCTTTTTTCAAGAGAAAACATGTATTTTTTTTGTGAATTCTGCCCGATAGCGATAATGATTTTATCGAACAGCGAAGAAGCCCTTTCGATAATATCATAATGTCCGAGTGTAATGGGATCAAACGATCCGGGAAAAACTGCGACTTTCATTGATTTTATTTTCGGATTATTTTTTTAAGGCTTTTTCTACTTCGTTCCCGCAAAGATCTTTTATGGAAATTCCGTAGATTTTTGCCTGTTGCGGAAGAATGCTTGCAGGCGAAAAACCAGGGTTTGTATTCATTTCAAGCATATAAGGAATGCCATTCATAATAATGTATTCGCTTCGGGAAAATCCGCTCATTCCTAAAGAATTATAGGCACGTTTTGCAATTTCTTCTACTTTTATGCGGGTTTCTTCGTCAATTCTTGCAGGTGTGATTTCTTCAGAAGCTCCTTCATATTTTGCTTCATAATCGAAGAATTCTTTATGAGGAACAATTTCGGTAATACCAAGAACAATTGTTTCTCCCTGATAATCAAGCACCCCAACGGAAACTTCCATTCCGTCAAGAAAACTTTCAATCAGGATTTCATCATCTTCAGCGAACGCAAAATCCAGCGCTTTTTGAAATTCAGATTTTTCTTTCACTTTAGAAATTCCAAGGGAAGAACCACTCTGATTAGGTTTTACGAATAGAGGAAGTTTTAATTCTTCAATAATTTTATCAGCATCAATTTCCTGCCCTTTTTTTAGGTAAACACTTTTTGCTGAAGGAATCCCATATTTAAAAAGAACAGCCAGAGTATCTTTTTTATTAAATGTCAGTGCGCTTTGGTAAAAGTTGCAGCCGGTATATTTTTGCCCGATCATGTCCCAATATGCCTGCAATTCACCATTTTCACCAGGCTTTCCGTGAATAATATTAAAACATGCGTCGAATTTTAATTTTTCTCCATTTTGAAGTTTTACAGAAAAATCACCCTTTTCCAGCGGAATTTTTTCTTCATTTTCATTCAGGAAATACCATTCATCTTTCAAAATCACGACTTTGTAGACATTGTAAAGTCCGCGGTCAAGAGAATCATAGATCAATTGTCCGCTTTTCAGGGAAACTTTATATTCTTCAGAATAACCGCCCATTACTACGGCTACGTTTTTTTTGCTCATGTTGTGGATGTAGATTTGAGCAAAATTAATGATTTTGTTCTTTGTTAAAGTTTTTTGTCAAAAATTAATTTTCAAAAATTATTGGTTATATTTGCCTTTGCATTTTAAGATGAGTTCTATGTTAAAATCATTTTTCAACTGGAGGGTTTTGCTGAATGTTGTATTGGCACTGGCCGTTTTTACAGGTCTTGTCTGGCTGACTTTCCGTTGGTTGGAATATCATACAAACCATGGTCAGGAAATTCCCGTTCCGAATGTAGTGAATATGACCGTTCACAATGCTATAAAAGTACTTGACGATTCCGGTTTGGAATATGAGGTGGACAGTTTTAAATATGATCCGAAGTACAGGCCGTTTCAGGTTCTTCAGATTTATCCGGCCCCGGGTTCAAGAGTGAAAGGAGGAAGAACGGTAATTTTAAAAGTAAACCCGAAAACTTACGCAAAAGTTTCAGTCCCGGATATTCTTGATCGATATAAAGGTTTGGCATTCCGTCAATTACAGCAGGTTGGTCTGAAAGTCGGAGATACTCTTTACGAACCAAGTATTCAAAGAGATGCCGTAATTCGGATGATCTATAACGGGACAACATTGAAGCCAGGAACTTTGCTGCCAAGATTTTCAACAATAGATCTTGTGATTGGTGCTGGGCCAAAAAGAAACATCACAATTCCGAATTTAGTAGGGTTGACTGTTCAGGAAGCAAAACAGGTAATCGCCAGAAATCTTTTTGAAGTTGGCCTTGTGGAACATGATGACGGAGGAAGAGATGAATCTGATATTGTATATTATCAGGATCCTGCGGCTTTTGATGTGAGAGATCAGGGAATGCAGATCGATCTTTGGGCAAGTAAACGAACTCCGGCAGAAATGGGAGCAAAAATTGATCAGCTCAACTCTCTTTACCGAGTTAAAATAGATACAACAGCAGTTTCTTCCACATGGGATGATGAACCTG
>DAMDNI010000027.1:0-9254 GCA_032083825.1 Bergeyella sp.
TGTATAGAGCTGAAACGGATTTGGATTCCAGAATTTCAAAAAAGGTTTCTGTTCGTTTAAATTTAATGGGTTCTCAGAAAAATAGTTTCAGAGATTATGAATTCAATGATAGATACGTAATAAATCCTTCGGTGAAAGTAGAGTTATCGGACAAAACAACCTTAATTGCTGAATATATTTATCAAAAAGCAAAAATGTCTGAGGTTGGTTCTGCCTATGTATTCTCTACAGAGGGCTATGGTACAAAACCCGTCAACTTTACAAATACTGATCCCGGAATTATGCCATCAAAAATGGAAGACCATACAGTGAATATAAATTTACAACATCAGTTTAATAAAAATTGGCGGTTAACAGCACAAGTAACTTACCTTAATGATTATACTAACGCAAGTGATATATGGCCTGATGCAGTAAACCCTGATGGTACAATGATTAGACGTCTTTCTTACTGGGAAGGTTCTAATGTAATGAGATTTGGACAGGTTTATCTTAACGGTTATGAAAAAACAGGACAAGTTTCTCACAGAATTTTGGCAGGTTTAGATCTTGGAAGTAAAAAATACTTAGCGGACTGGAGTTTTTCACACGTTATGGATACTGCAGAAAATCCTTTTAATACAAACGTAACAACATATCAAGCTCCTGCAAATGGTCTTGGATATGCAGATTGGCTTGCTCACGTCGATGCCAAACCTCTTAATGAGAGAGCAAATCCTGGTGGTACAATTGATCAAAATTATTCAGGATTTTATTTGCAGGATGAATTAGGCTTTTTAGAAGATAAGCTCCGTTTGACTTTAGCTGCAAGATATACTAATATCAAACAGAATGACTACGGAACAACTTATGAAGCCGACAAAGTTTCTCCAAGAGTTGGCTTGAGTTATTCCTTTGATGAGAATACTTCAGCTTATGCTTTATACGATCAATCTTTCACCCCACAATCTGGTAAATTCAGAGATGGAACCTCGGCAAAGCCTTTAACTGGGAACAGCTATGAAATAGGTGTGAAAAGAGATTGGTTTGATGGAAAATGGAATACGACATTATCTCTTTACAGCATAAGAAAAAACAATGCCGTTGATTATGATCCAGCAGATCCAACTTACCAGTATTTTATTTTAGCAGGAAAGACAGGAGTCAAAGGTGTAGAGTTTGATTTAAAGGGAGAAATCACAAAAGGATTTAATGCAATTTTCAATTATGCATATACGGATAACGAATATAAACAAACAACATCAATTCATAAAGAAGGTGACAAAGTCGCAGGCTATGCAAAGCATACTGTAAATGGCTGGTTAAACTACACATTTGTAAATGGTTCTCTTGAAGGTTTTGGGCTTTCTTTCGGTGGAAGTTTCTTGGCAGATAGAACTTCTTGGACTTGGGGAGGAGATTATCCTAACACGCAGCAAATGAACGACTACATCAAATTTGATGCAGGTGCATCTTGGGAAAATTCAAAAGTTCGGGTAAATCTGAATGTGTTCAATGTGTTTAATAGATATTTATACTCAGGAGCTTATTACGGATATGGCGGATATTACTATTATCAAACAGAAGCGCCTCGGAACTGGAGATTCTCAATAGCATATAAATTCTAAAAAAATAAAAAGCTAAGTTTGCAACTTGGCTTTTTAAATTATTTATGAATAGAAAACAAAACCAAAAAAAGAAAACCTCTTTTATAAAAAAATGGACGGCCAAACTTCATTTGTGGTTTGGCTTAGCCATTGGTTCACTTATCTTCATTATTTCCATTACAGGGGCATTGTATGTTTTCAAAGATGAGATAGAGAATATTACCCGGAAAGACGCTATCTTTCATAACGAGCAGAATGTTGAACAGAAAGTGGTACTGCCTATTCGTGTTCTTGAGAAAAGAGTAGCAGAGCAGGTAAAAGAAAAATATCCTGTACATTGGGTAAATGTGCCTATTGATAAAAAAATGTCATACATCTTTTACTGGTATGAGCATGATACTAATGGAACATGGAATTATTTTGATGAATTTCCTATTTATAAATCAGCCTATGTAAATCCTTATAATGGTAAGGTTTTACAAGTATATGATGAAAAAAATGGTTTCTTCAACATTGTAAAAATGATCCACTAGAGCTTTCTTTTAAAGCAGGATTGGGGAAAATATGTGGTAGGCATCCCGGTTATTATTTTCATCATCATGCTGATTACAGGAATCATTTTATGGTGGCCCAAAAACAAGGCAGCAAGGAAACAGCGCTTTTCATTCAGATGGAAAAACATCAAAGGCTGGAAAAGAAAGAATTATGATCTTCATAATGTATTGGGCTTTTATGCATCGATCTTTGCCTTAATTTTTTCTATCACAGGGCTTTTTTATGCATTTTTCATTGTGCAGGCAGCGATTTATGTCATTTTTTCAGGAGGAAATACCGTATATCCCGATTTTTCAAAGATTACTACCCAAGCTCCCGTTGAAGAAAGAACAGAAAGAACTCTTGATAAAATTTCTGACAAAGTAAAACAGCTTTATCCTGATGCATATGCTTTCAGTTTAGACCTTGGCCATGAACATATGGATGATCATGCACACCCGAACTTTGAGGTTTATGTTAAACATTTATCATATTCTTATCATAAAAGCAGCAGTCTGATCTTTGATGAGAATTCAGGAGAGTTGCTTCATACTCATGATCCGAAAGATAAAAATTTTGGAGAAAAAGTAGTCTCTGCCAATTATGATATTCATGTAGGCGCAATTCTTGGCCTTCCTACAAAAATCATTGCTTTTATTGTAAGCATTATCTGCGCTTCTTTGCCTGTTACAGGTTTTTTGATCTGGTGGGGAAGAAGGAAGAAAAGCAAAACCAAGCGCAAACTACATCAGCATCGTTCGAAAGAGTTCGTCTCCTAATGACAAAAGTCTTGTAAACAAATTTCAAAGGATAGATGGTAAGTTTTAATTTTTTATTAAATTTATTGTCTCAATTAAAACAAATGGCATTAATAGATTTATCAAGACAAGTCGCCCTAGGAATAGATATTGGCGGAACCAACACAAAATTCGGATTAGTCAACCATCGTGGAGAGATTTTGGAAAAAGGAAGCATCAAAACAAATGATTTTGAAGACGTCCAGGATTTTATCAATGAGCTTCATGCAAAAGTTTTCCCTCTCATAGAAAAGCATTGTGGAGAAAAACATTTTGATGGGATTGGTGTTGGTGCTCCCAACGCAAACTATTATCGCGGAACGATTGAACATGCTCCAAATCTGAAATGGAAAGGAGTAATTCCTTTTGCTGATATGATGACAGAGAAATTCGGTGTCCCATGTAAAATGACAAACGATGCAAATGCTGCCGCTCTTGGAGAGATGATGTTCGGAGCAGCTAGAGGAATGAAAGATTTCATCATGATTACACTCGGAACAGGAGTTGGAAGCGGAATCATTGCAAATGGACAATTGATTTACGGGCATGACGGCTTTGCAGGCGAACTCGGACATACAGTAGTAAAACCTGGAGGAAGAAAACATTGGAGTACAGGTTCTGAAGGAAGTTTGGAAGCGTATGCTTCTGCAACCGGAATTGCTATTACTGCCAAAAAATTCCGTGCAGAGTTTCCCGAGTCTATGCTGAATGAGTATCCTGAAGAAGCAATTAACTCAAAAACAGTTCATGAATGTGCGAAAAAAGGCGATCCTACTGCCATTGAAGTTTTCAGATATACAGGCCAGAAATTAGGTGAAGCTTTAGCAAATTTTGTCATGTTCTCATCTCCTGAAGCAATTCTTCTTTTTGGCGGAGTAATAAAAGCAGGCGATTTCCTATTAAAGCCAACAAGATTACATATGGAGAGAAATCTTCTTCCTATCTTCAGAGGAAAAGTGAGTTTGGTTTTCAGTGAATTGGATGAAGCGGATGCTGCAATTCTTGGAGCTAGTGCTTTAGTCTGGGAAAAGCCTTAAGATCAGAACAAATAAAATCGATAAAACAAAACGCACTGAAAGGTGCGTTTTTTGATATACGAAATTCTTGTAATTCAATTTTATGAGAACTATTTTTTTTATAATTTCGGCCTTTCTTATGTTTTCCTGCAATGGCCAGGAAAATAAACCTAAAATTAAAAACCAATCTAAAAAAATGGAAAATAAAAATCTTGCTCAGATAACTTTTGGCGGCGGATGTTTCTGGTGTGTAGAAAGCTGTTTCAATATGCTTCAAGGAGTAGAAAGTGCTGTTTCCGGATATTCCGGAGGGTATAAAGATCATCCAACCTATGAAGAAGTTTGCACGGGAGAAACAGGTCATGCAGAAGTGGTACAAATCACCTATGATCCCGAAATTATTTCTTATCAGCAATTAATGGATGTGTTTTTCTTTCTTCATGATCCTCGTCAACTGAACAGGCAAGGAAATGACATCGGCACCCAATATCGCTCAGTAATATTCTACAAAGACGATGCAGAAAAAGCGGAAGCAGAAAAAGCAATTGAAACTTCCGAAAAATCTGGAAGATGGCCCGGGAAATATGTAACTGAATTAGCAAAATTTAAAAAATTCTGGCCGGCAGAACAATATCATCAGGGATATTACAAAGCAAATCCAACCCAGCCTTATTGTAGCGCAGTTGTTGGGCCTAAAATTCAGAAATTTAAAAAACATTATGGAGATTTAGGATTGTTAAAATAAAATCATTATTAAACAAATATTTTCTAAAACCTTTTTATGATTTAATAAAAAATCCACTTCAATCAATTGAAGTGGATTTAAGTTATAAAATATTGTTATTATTTCTTAATGACCTTTGTAGCAGTAGATTTTCCATTTTCGAAATTTACTTTTACAATATAAACTCCTGCAGTATAACTCGTCATATCAACTTTGTTTGTTGATGAGATATTTCTAGAAGAAGATTTTCCTGTTAAGTCGATTATTTCAATATTTCTTATTTTATCTTTAGCTATAATATTTACATAATTACTTGTAGGATTTGGATAAATGCTTACTGAGGCTTTTGAAGTTTCATTTGTTGCAAGGGATGCACTTAATTTATTCATACCTCCAACAGTAGAAGATGTTGTAAAACCACCACCATAAACTGCATCTATACCAGAAGAAGCTAAAGCCGTTATACCGTCAGTATCTCCATCTGCAGGAGTTATTTCTGTCCAATTTAATCCACCATCAGTACTAATAGAAGATCCTCTAGAAGAACTTGAAGCTCCTGAAGAAATTAAAGTTTGTTCTGTACCAGGAACATATATTAAGTCTCCAGTATAAAATATCCCATTACTATCAATTGGATCCCAGTTAACGCCACCATCTGTTGTGCCGTACAAAAATGCTGCGGTTCTATCTATTAACCATGCATTATTAGCATCTTTAATTGCAAATGTACCACTTTGAGCAGCTGTTCCAAAATCTGAAATTGGTGATTGAACGACAGTCCAATTTAATCCTTTGTTTGCGCTTTTATAAATTCTTCCTTTATTTGTGCCAAACCAATAATTATCACCTGCTACTCCGTCAATAGTTGTATAACCATATTCTCCACTTAGTGGGGCTGGAAGATTTGCAGAAGGAACTCTTGTCCATGATGTACCACCATTAATAGTTGTATAAAGCTCAAAATATCCTCCGACAGGATCTCCTCCAACAACTCCAGTGTTGACATCCCAGAATTGAACTATATTTGGAAATGAAGAAGCATCGTTAAACATTGTTGTCGGTGAATTAGAGATTTTGCTCCAAGATGTACCTCCGTTTGTAGTTTTATAAACACCCCCTTTTGCACTACCTCCAGTAATATAAGCAACATATGCTGTAGTAGCTGAAGGAGCAGAAAGATCTGCGATCTGATTGGCAGAACCGCCTACATCAATATTTCCTGCTGTCCAAGTCAATCCTCCATCAGAAGTTCTAGAGAATTGTTGGTATTCTGCACCAAGTCCACTACCATCTGCACCTACTGCCCATACAGTATTTGCATCAGAAAGTGATAATATTGTAGGATAAGTTCCTGCTGTAGGAAATGCAGAATTTTGTGCAGTCCACGACTGTGCCTGTGTCGTTACTATAGCTAATAGTAAACTAGAAAATAAAATTCTTTTCATAAGAGTAAAATTTATTAATTAATAAGATATGGCTAAATTAATAAAAATAAATTAAAAAAAAACAAGCGTAGGTATAAAATGTAAAAGAATTTGTTTATTTTATAGAGAAAGTGATTTTTGCAGACTCTATTTTCGGAGCATTTCTGTATGATAAATGTCATCTTCCAGATACTTTTTTCCTGTGTCTATAAAGCCGAAATCTGAATAAAATTTTATAAGATAATCTTGTGCAGAAATCCTGATTTGAGCGGTCTGAAATCTCATCTCAATAATTTTAACAGCAAATGAGAGCAGGGTTTTTCCCAGCTTTTTTCCTCTTCCTTTTTCAGAAGTTAGTACTCTTCCTATTGAAGTTTCATTGTATTTAATATTTTTATCAAAAATTCTGCAGTAAGCCAATACTTCACCATTTTGCTCTGCCCAAAGATGAAGTGCTTTTTTGTCATAATCATCTAAATCCGGATAAGGGCAATTTTGTTCTACTACAAAAACATTTATTCTGGCTTTAATGATTTCGTATAATTCAGAAGTCGAAAGCTCATTAAAACGTTTAATTTTCCAAACAATATTATTCATCGAATTTCACTTTATTTTTTTCAAGAAATGAATTTGTTTTTTCGATATAATATAGAATTTCGTCACATCCTTCTTTCTTTTCAGCAGAAGTGATATAAATGTCAGGAAGATCTTCCCAGGTTTTATAAAGTTCTGTTTTGTAATTCTCAATATTTTTGATTGCAGCATTGGGTTTCATTTTGTCTGCTTTAGTGAAGACAATTGAAAAAGCAACCCCATTTTCTCCGCACCATTCCATAAATTCCAGATCAATTTTCTGAGGAGTGTGACGCACATCAATCAGGACAAATAAATTGACAAGATTTTTCCGGTTCAGAATGTAGTTTGTAATTAATTTTTCGAAATCCTTGCGTTGGACTTTTGATACTTTTGCATATCCGTAACCAGGCAGATCGGTAAGATACCAGCTTTCATTCACTAAAAAATGATTAATCAACTGCGTTTTTCCCGGAGTTCCAGAGGTTTTTGCAAGATCTTTACGGTTCATCATCGCATTGATTAATGAAGATTTCCCCACATTTGAACGTCCAATGAATGCATATTCGGGAATTTTAGGCTCGGGACATTCCTGCCATTTCTGGCTGCTTTTTACAAATTCTGCCGTTTTAATTATCATAATATTGAAATAAAAAACCATTAAGAATTCTTAATGGTTGGTAAACTTAGGATTTATTTTTTAACCAGTGGTATAAAATTTCGTTGAACTCATCCGGTTTTTCCATCATTGCTGC
The DNA here is from genome assembly GCA_032083825.1 of Bergeyella sp. Classification (GTDB taxonomy): domain Bacteria; phylum Bacteroidota; class Bacteroidia; order Flavobacteriales; family Weeksellaceae; genus DAMDNI01. Next base: position 7,410 of record DAMDNI010000027.1, read on the forward strand.
GTGCCCGCATTTGTCAATCCAGAAAAGATCCGAGTCCGGAATAAATTTATGCATATCTATTGCCACTTCAGGAGGTGTTACATTATCCTGTTTCCCCCATATAATACAGGTCGGACATTTAATATTGGGAAGATCTCCCAACATGTTGTGTTTAATTGCGCTTCTGGCAAGCATAACGGTTTTAATGCCTTTCATCCTGTCATTTACAACAGCAAAAACTTCATCTACAAGTTCATCGGTCGCTACAATAGGATCATAGAAAACTTCCTGGGTTTTTCTTTTGATATATTCTTTATCGCTTTTTCTTGGGAAACTGTCTCCGAAAGTTCTTTCATAAAGTCCGGAACTTCCCGTCAGTACAAGATTTTTCACAAGATCCGGACGTGAAATTGTGAGTATAAGGCCGATGTGCCCTCCCATTGAATTTCCTACAATCGTTACCGGTTCCTGAATATTTTCATCAATAAATTTTGCAACATATTTAGCAATAGAATTCAGGTTCGTATTAAGAACGGGAAGATCGTAAATCGGCAGTTGCGGAACAAAAACTTTATAGCCTTTGTCGGAAAAAAAAGAAACCATTTTGTCAAAATTACTTAAGCCTCCCATTAAGCCATGCAAAAGCACCAAAGGATGACCGTTTCCTTCCTCAATAAAGTTAAGTTTTTTCCCTTTTTTATTTTTAAAGATCATAAAAATGATATCAGACTTGCAAAAGTACAAATTAATAGCCAAAAACAATATATCCCTATTTGTTAATATAATATTAAAGAATTATGGAAAAAATACAGCTTTACTATTGTTTTATTTTGAGGTGTTGTAATGGTTTATATTCCAGAAAGTTAAAGGCAAATTGAAGAATTTATCAACATTAAGCCAAAAAGTGGGAAAAAGTGGGAGGTTTTAGAATTATTTATATAAATTTGTCCCAAATGAATTACTTTTTTGAAACATATGAATGTAAAATCGATGACAAGGGACGTCTGAAGCTTCCTTCGTCATTGGTTAGGCATTTAGAAAAATTCCCTGACAATGAGCTTGTTGTGAAGAGAGCCGTGTTTCAAAAGTGTCTTGAGGTATATCCTATAAAACCATGGGAAAAGCTGATGGCAAAAATCAACGGTCTTAATCGTTTTGTAAAAAAGAATGTTGATTTTATAAGAATGTTCACAGCCGGAGTCAAAACCATAGAACTCGATAATGCAGAAAGAATTTTGATTTCTAAAGATCTGAAAACTTATGCAAGTCTTAGTAAAGAAGTGGTAATATCTGGTGTCGGCGATTTTTTTGAGATCTGGGACAAAAGTGCTTATGAAGAAAATATTGCCGTCAACGAATCTGATTTTGCAAAACTTTCAGAAGATGTAATGGGTGCGATTGATTTTGGTGATGACAACTGATATTAAAACAGAAATTTAAAACCGAATTCCGATTATCTGAAATTTAAACCTTTACAAAATGTATCATAATCCTGTTTTACTAAAAAAAAGCGTAGATGATTTGGTGACGAATCCTGACGGGATTTATGTGGACTGTACTTTTGGCGGCGGCGGACATTCGAGAGAAATTCTGAGCAGACTTTCAGAAAAAGGCAGATTATTTTCGTTTGATCAGGATTTAGACGCTTTGGAAAATGCTATTAATGATCCAAGATTTGCATTGATTAATCAGAATTTCAGGTTTCTCGAAAATTCACTCCTTATATATGGTGTACATCAGGTTGATGGGATTCTTGCGGATTTAGGAGTTTCTTCCCATCAGTTTGATGAGGCGGAAAGAGGATTTTCCACCAGAAGCAATGCGCCGTTGGATATGAGGATGAATGTTATGCAGACGCTCAATGCA
>DAMDNI010000027.1:9264-13021 GCA_032083825.1 Bergeyella sp.
TTTTTTATCATTACGGAGAACTAAGGGAGTCAAGAAAGTTGGCAAGGGAAATCGTCCATCACCGCAAAACAAAAAAAATTGAAACTACTGAAGATTTAAAAAAACTCTTCAGCTATATTCCTCCTCATAAACAAAATAAGTTTTTTGCCCAGGTTTTCCAAGCGGTAAGAATTGAGGTAAATGAAGAGCTGGAAGTATTGAAGCAAATGCTTTTACAATCTTACAAAATTTTGAAACCCGAGGGAAGGCTAGTTGTAATTTCTTATCATTCTCTGGAAGACAGATTGGTAAAAAGATTTCTGAAAAACGGAATGTTTGAAGGAGAACCCGAAAGAGACATTTACGGGAATTATAAAAAAGCATTTGAACTTCTTCAAAGTAAAGCGATCATTCCGGATGATAACGAAATTGAAGAGAATTCAAGAGCGCGAAGCGCCAAAATGCGTGTAGGAATTAAAGTATAAAAAAAACCGGACAACGTCTGTGGCAAAAAGAACAACATATAAACCTGCGAAGAGACTTACTTTTATAGATATTATTAAAGGTAATTTTCTCAATCGCGACGAAATTAAAATTCATTACAAGTACTTTTTGCTCCTGTTTGTTTTGCTGATGATTATGATTTACAGCAATCATCTTGTCAGTAAAAAAATTGAACAGGTAAATGATTTGAAAGAACAGACAGAAGAATACAAATCAAGAAACGCGTATGCGCAAAGCCGCCTCATTAAAGTAAAAATGGAGTCAGAGCTCGGAAAAGAGATGATAAAAGATTCTCTCCTTCCTTTAGAAAATCATCCGCACAAATTATTGATAAAACTTGACAGTACGAATGACAAAACAAAATGATTACGATGTAAAACGCAAAAAAACATTGCGCTGGGGATATCTTTTTACTGGTATCGCTTTTGTGCTGTTTGTGATTTTTCTCGGAAGAATTCTGATTTTGCAGAACACCAATGTTGAGGAAATCAAAAATGATTACATTAATAAAAACTATCGTGAAGCTACGTTAAAAGCTGCTCGCGGAAACCTGTATGCTTCAGACGGTTCCATTTTGGCAACAACAGTAATGCGTTATGATATTTATATCGACTTTAAAACCATAAAAGATACCGTTTATACCAATAATATTGGTGACCTTACCGATTCGTTAAGTGCAATGTTCGGAAAACCAAGAAGTTATTTTAAGTCAAAATTTGATGATCAGCGTAAAAAGAAAAACCAGTATTACGGCTTGATAAAAGGTTTGGATTTCGATGAATACGATAGGATTCGTAAATTTCCCATCTTTAAAAAGGGGAAAAATAAAGGAGGTTTCATTGTAGACAGGAACTACAGAAGAGAATTGGCAACTACAGAAATCGGATCCGGAACAATCGGGATGGATAACGGAGAACTTAAATCCGGTTTGGAAGGTGCCTTTTCCAAATATCTTTCAGGAACAGACGGAACCCGTCTTGAACAAAGAGTGAATTCAACCCAATGGAAGCCAATTGATTACTGGAAAGTAAAAGAACCTGTTGATGGCCAGGATGTGTACACGACTATCGATCTGAGGATTCAGGATATTGCACATTCAGCTTTAGAAAAACAATTGGTTCAGTTTGATGCCAAACACGGGACTGTAATCGTTATGGAAGTTTCCACAGGGAAAGTCCGGGCATTAGTCAATCTAAGGAGAACAGAGCCGGGAATGTATGTTGATGCCTATAATTATGCCATCAAAGACAATATTGAACCGGGTTCTACTTTCAAAACAGTTTCTCTTTTGGCGGCGATGGATGATGGTTTCATTGATGAGAACACAACCGTGAATGTCGGGAATGGAATATGGACATATGCAAAACAGAAAATTTCAGACGGGCATGGTGGCGGAACTTATGATATCAGCGATGTTTTGGCCAAATCAAGCAACGTCGGAACTGCCAAGCTGATTACAAAATATTATGCAGACAAACCGCAGGTTTTTCTTGACCATTTAAAAAAATGGAAATTTTTCGATAAAATGGAAATCGAACTTCCCGGCATTACAAAGCCAAAAATCGTAACTCCTGAAAATAAAAGATGGAATGCTGCTACTTTAGCCTCCATTTCCTATGGATATTCCACCAATATTAATTTGCTTCAGCTGGCAACATTTTATAACGGGATTGCCAATGGAGGAATAATGCTGAAGCCACTATTCATCGACAAAATCATGAAAGACGGTGAATTGAAATATACGGCAAAACCAGAAGTGATGGTAAAAAAGATGGCTTCCGATAAAGCTTTGAAAATGATGACAGACGCTCTTACGAAAGCAGTAGAGAAAGGAACCGCAAGAAGCATCTTCACCCCTAATCTTAAAATGGCAGGGAAAACAGGAACCGCAAGATTTGAATACTGGCTTCCCGGTCCGATGAAATACCGAGCATCTTTTGCAGGATTTTATCCGGCAGATAATCCAAAATATACGTGCTACGTCATGATCAGCGAACCTGATACATCGAAAGGATTTTACGGTGCAACAGTTTCTGCGCCTGTATTTAAGGAAATTGCAGGAAAAACATTCCTTAAAACTCCACAAAATATTGAAAAGGAAATGCTCGTAGACAACAAAAAAGTTGATTATGGCAAATTGGTGAAACCCAATGTCAGAGTAGCTGTAAACGGAGGACAAATGCCGGGTGTAGTCGGTTTAATTGGAAAAAATGTAATCCCGCAGCTCGAAAATTTAGGATATAGAGTAGAATTCAAAGGAGTGGGCAAAATAAAAGACCAGTTTCCAACAGAAGGAACTTACATGAAAAAGAACCAGAGAATATATTTAACCTTACAAAATTGATCTTTAATGAATGAGCGTTCAAACTTGTTCAGGAAAATTTTAAAATAAATGAACCTTACAGAATTATTAAAAAGAATCTCAACACTTGAAACCCGCGGAAATATCAATCGCGAAGTTTCCGAAATTGTGTTTGACAGCCGTAAAGCAGTAGCAAATTCGCTATATGTTGCGCTTAAAGGTACGGTTTCTGACGGCCATTCTTTCATTGATTCTGCTATTGAAAGAGGTTCTTCTGTAATTGTATGTGAAGATTTTCCTCAAAAGTTTAATGAAAATATCACTTATATTCAAGTGAAAGATTCCTCAAAAACATTAGGGCAGCTGGCTTCTAATTTTTACGGAAACCCTTCAGAAAATCTTGAATTAATCGGAATTACAGGAACAAATGGAAAAACTTCGGTAACTACTTTGCTGTTTGATATTTTTAAAAATTTAGGATTCAAATCCGCACTTATTTCTACTGTTGAATATAGGATTGCAGAAGAGATTTTTCCTTCTATGCATACAACTCCGGATGTTTTGACTTTGAATAAAATTCTTTCAGAAGCCGTAAAACAAGGGTGCGAATATGCTTTTATGGAAGTCAGTTCACATGGGATCCATCAGAATAGAACGGAAGGTCTGCATTTTAAAATCGGAGGTTTTACCAATATTACACACGATCATCTTGATTATCATAAAACCTTTGATGAATATCTGAAAGTTAAAAAAAGATTTTTTGACGAGCTTCCTCAATCCGCTATTGCCATTACTAATATTGATGACAAGAACGGGAAAATTGTTCTTCAGAATACAAAAGCAGGGAAGAAAACGTATGCTCTGAAAACCCTTGCCGATTTCCACGGGAAAATCTTGGAAGCAGATTTCAATGGGATGCTTCTGAATTTCAACGGAAAAGAATTTTGGACAACTTTGACTGGCAAGTTCAAT
>DAMDNI010000027.1:13031-19123 GCA_032083825.1 Bergeyella sp.
AGTATCGAACTTGGCTTTCATGAAGATGATGTTTTGCAGGCGATCTCAAAATTACAGCGGGTGAAAGGACGATTTGAAACCATAAAATCTCCTTCAGGGATTTTCTTCATTGTCGATTATGCACATACTCCAGATGCTCTTGAAAATATTCTGGACAGCGTGAACGAAATCCGTACGAAAAATGAAAGGCTGATTACCGTGTTCGGCTGTGGAGGAGATCGAGACCATTCGAAACGTCCGGAAATGGGAAAAATTGCTACAAGAAAATCTACGCTTGCCATTATCACTTCTGATAATCCGAGAACTGAAAATCCGTCAGATATCATTAAAGAAATTGAAGCAGGAGTTGAACCTCAGAATTTCAGCAAGTACACTTCGATCCCAGATAGGAGAGAAGCAATAAAAATGGCAATAAAGTTTGCCGAGCCGAAAGATATCATTGTCGTTGCAGGAAAAGGCCACGAAAATTATCAAGAAATCAACGGAACAAAACATCATTTTGATGATAAGGAAGTGATTTCAGAATTATTAAACCTGATGGGAAAATAAATTAAACCGAAACAAATAACGATAAACGAAAATTAAATGTTATATTATCTGTATCAATATTTATCCGCTCACGGAATCGACATTCCCGGAATGAATCTTTTTAAGTTTATTTCTTTCCGTGCAGGAATGGCGGTTTTGCTTTCTCTTTTCATCGCTTTGGTTTACGGGAAAAGAATCATCAATTTTCTTAGAAAAAAACAAATGGGAGAGCTCGTACGCGATCTCGGCCTTGAAGGACAGAAACAAAAAGAAGGAACACCTACAATGGGAGGTTTCATCATCATTGTTGCAACTTTGATTCCGGTACTTTTATTTGCCAGAATCACCAACGTTTATATCGTTTTGCTGATTGTTTCAGTAGTTTGGATGGGTGCGATTGGTTTTATTGATGACTATCTTAAAAAGATCAAGAAAAATAAGGACGGGCTTAGCGGAAAATTTAAAGTTATTGGTCAGGTTGGTTTAGGGTTAATTGTCGGTATTACAATGTATTACAATTCTAATGTTGTGGTTAAAAGGAAATATGCTGATGCTCAGGTTGTAAACAGGAATAATGTAGAAAAGAACTTTATGCCCACAGAAAAAGCAGTAGTTTCTACAGTTCCTTTTGCTAAAAATAATGAGTTCGATTACAGTAAAATCCTTTTCTGGATGGATGAGGCTGAAGCCGATAAATGGGCTTGGATAGTTTTCATCCCGATTGTGATTTTTATTGTCACTGCAGTTTCTAATGGAGCCAATATTACAGACGGAATTGATGGGCTTGCACCGGGAACAAGTGCAGTTATTTTGCTGACACTGGCTTTTTTTGCCTACGTTTCCGGGAATATCATTTTTGCAGATTACCTCAATATCATGTTCCTTCCGAATATGGGAGAAACATCCATATTTGTTGTGGCAATGGTAGGTGCGGTTATCGGATTTTTCTGGTACAATACTTATCCTGCGCAGGTTTTCATGGGAGATACCGGAAGTCTGATGCTGGGAGGTGTGATTGCAGTACTAGCTATCATTTTAAGAAAAGAATTATTGATTCCTGTATTATGCGGAGTATTCTTAGTGGAGTTGCTCTCTGTGATTTTGCAAGTTTGGGTATTCAAATACAGGAAAAGAAAATTCGGGCTGGAATATGCCCAAAATAACAGGCTTTTCAGAATGTCTCCTTTGCACCATCATTATCAGAAAGGAGGATTTCATGAAAGCAAAATTGTAAACAGAATGATCATTATCGGGGTGATGTTGGCAATTATCTGTCTTATTACCCTGAAAGTAAGATAAAAACAAAGTACATAATACATTTTACATAAAATGAAAATAGTAGTTTTAGGAGGAGGTGAAAGCGGTTTCGGAGCTGCGTATCTTGCAAAGCAGAGAGGTTTGGAAGTTTTTCTTTCGGACAAAGGGCAAATACGCGAAAATTACAAAGGACTGTTAATTGAAAACGGGATTGAGTTTGAAGAAGGAAATCATGATGAAGAAAGAATATTATCTGCAGACTGGATTGTAAAATCCCCGGGAATTCCAAAAAAGGCAGATATTATTTATAAAATTCATCAGAAAGGAATTCGCCTCTCTTCGGAAATAGAATTTGCATCCGAATTTACGAATGCAAAAATTGTCGCAATTACCGGAAGCAACGGGAAAACAACCACAACATCCTTGATTTATCATATTCTGAAAAACGACAATTTCAATGTTGGACTGGGAGGAAACATTGGTAAAAGCTTTGCAAAGCAGGTTGCTGATGAGAATTTTGATTATTATGTACTGGAAGTAAGCTCATTCCAATTGGATGATATTCAGAATTTCCGTCCGTATATTTCCTTGCTGTTGAATTTGTCTCCGGATCATTTAGATCAGTACAATTACGATTATGAAGAATATGCTTTGGCGAAATTCAGAATTGCGGAAAATCAGGAAAATGATAATTATTTCATTTATAATCGTGATGATGAAATGAGCTTGAAACTTCTTGAAAAACTGGAAGTTAAGGCTAAAATGATTCCGTTTTCTCTGAAAGAAAAACTGGAAGAAGGAGGGTTTGTAGACAACGGGAAAATGATTGTCAAGCTTGTAGACACTTTTTCAATGGAAGTTGCTGAACTGAGCCTTGTAGGGAACCATAATGTTGCTAATAGTTTAGCAGCTTCAATTGCGGGTAAAATTCTGAATATCAGTAATGAAAGTATAAGAAATTCATTAATGACCTTTCAGGCCGTTCCACATCGTTTGGAGCAGATTGCGGAAATTAATGGTGTACAATATATTAATGACAGCAAAGCAACTAATGTAAACGCAACCTATTACGCTTTGGAAAGTATGACGCGTCCTACAATTTGGATTGTCGGCGGAACTGACAAAGGAAATGATTATACCGAAATAGAAAATTTAGTAAAAAGAAAAGTAAAAGCAATTGTGTGCTTAGGTATTGATAATCAAAAAATTATAGACTTTTTTAAAGATAAGAAAGAATTTATCTACGATACCTCAAGTATGGAAGAATGTATCAAAATAAGCAAATCTATTGCGAAAGAAGGGGATACGGTTTTATTATCTCCATGCTGTGCAAGTTTTGACTTATTCAAAAACTACGAAGACAGAGGAGATAAATTTAAAGAAGCAGTATTAAAATAGTAATGTATACAAGAGCTTGTATCAGTAATATTTCAAATATTTATTAATACAATTTATGCTTTGCATTAATCACAAAATAGAATGAACGAACAAATTGCAGACAACAAATTCGAATTCCTAAAGGGCGATAAAGTTCTTTGGATGGTGATTGTCGTGATCTCTGTATTTTCCATTTTCCCGGTATATTCTGCAAGCTCCAATCTGGAATATATTGTGAACAATGGGACAACTACAGGTCACGTCATCAAGCATATGTTTTTTGTAGTTCTGGGATTGGGAATCATGCGTTTGGTAGAAACCGTGAAATATGAACATATAGGGAAACTGAGCAGTATCTTGCTCGGATTTATGATCGTGTTGCTGGTTCTCACGATGTTTACCGGGCAAACTATTGATGGGGCTTCTGCTTCGCGATGGCTTAAAATTCCGGGAACGCCTATTTCCTTTCAACCGTCTACTTTTGCTTACTTAATGCTCATTATTTATTTGTGCAGATATTTAACAAAAAAGATTAAAAGAGAAAGGCTTCCGATAGAAAATATATTTTATATTTTCGGTCCTATTTTGCCGGTTTTCATATTGGTAGCAAAAGATAACGGTTCTACTGCTTTGATGATTATGATGGTCTCAATAGCGGTTTTGGTAATCGGACAGCTGCATTGGAAATATATTGCAGGATTTATTTCAACTTCTGTAATTGCAACCATTCTATTTTTATTAGTCGCTCTCAATACGAATATGATTGGCGGAAACCGGGTTCATACATGGATGAGCAGAATAGAAACCTTCACCAATTCTAAAAAAACAACAGAAGTAGACGATGAAAACCTGAAAGCCAAAAATTATCAGGTAATGCAGGCAAAAGCTGCCATTGTTCACGGTGGAATTACAGGAATGGGACCAGGAAAAAGTGCATTAAAGCAAATGCTTCCACAATCTGCTTCCGATTTTATTTTTGCCATTATTGTGGAAGAATATGGTTTTTTCGGAGCATTATTTCTCATTTCGATGTACCTTATTATGATGATCAGAATTGTAATGATTGCCAGTAAGATGCCTGCTTTTTTCGGCTCGTTGCTGGTGCTTGCGCTTGGAATCATGATTTTCATACAACTTTCGGTAAATATTGCAGTTGCAGTCAATCTCATTCCGGTAACAGGGCAGCCGTTGCCATTAATAAGCTACGGAGGAACATCAATGCTGGTTACCTATATTCAATTGGGGATTATTTTAAATGTAAGTTCCAGAATCCAGGTATATGATGAAGAGGGAATGGGCAAAAAGCAGACAATAGAAGAAATAAACGATATCGCATAACATGAGCAAAAAACTTAAAATAATATTAAGCGGCGGAGGAACAGGAGGTCATATCTTTCCTGCAGTTGCCATTGCTCAGGAAATTCAGAAAAGATTTCCTGATGCAGAATTTTTGTTCATAGGTGCAAACGGTAAAATGGAAATGGAAAAAGTTCCGCAGTCAGGCTTTAAAATCGAAGGATTGAATATTGCAGGTTTTGATAGAGGAAATCTTCTGAAAAACATCGGACTTCCGTTTAAAATCATTTCAAGTTTAAATAAGGCTAAAAAAATAGTCCAAGAGTTCAAACCTGATTTTGCCATTGGAACAGGAGGTTTTGCAAGTGGGCCGGCCCTTTACATTACGGCAAAACAAGGCATACCGACTTTTATTCAGGAACAGAATTCTCTTCCGGGAAAAACCAATATTTTCAACGGGAAAAAAGCAAAAGCTGTTTTTACGGCTTATCCGGAAATGGATCATTTTTTTCCGAAATCAAAAGTATTTTTCTTAGGAAACCCGATCCGTCAGAACATCATTTCTGATTTGATCGATACCCGGACGGCAAAAGAAAAATTAGGATTGGATCAGAATAAACTGACGATTCTTTCTGTTGGAGGCTCATTAGGTTCCAGAACTTTAAATAACGGCTGGAAAGATAATCTTGAAAATCTGAAATCAAAAGGATACCAGCTGATCTGGCAAACGGGAAAAACGGATTATGAAAGTATAGTTGATAGTTTTCAGTTTTCAATTGACGGAAAACCCGACAACCAACAACTAGGAACTGGCAACCAAATTCAGGTTAGAGAATTTATAAGTGATATGGCTTTGGCATATTCTGCGGCGGATGTTATTGTTTCCAGGGCGGGCGCGATTGCAATTTCGGAATTGGCTGTTGCCAAAAAACCAGTGCTTTTGGTTCCGTTTCCTTTTGCAGCAGAAGATCATCAGACCAAAAATGCCTTGACTCTGGTAGAAAAAAACGCAGCACGAATGGTAAAGGATTCCGAAATGAAAGAAAAATTCTGGAATACACTCTCAGAAATCTGCGAAAATCAAGCTTTGAGAAAAGAGATGTCAGATCATCTGGAATTTTTTGCGAAGCCGAAAGCAACAGAAGAGATTGTGGATAATATTTTAAAAATATTGAATATCTAATGGATTTGGAATTGTCAACATATAGAAAATTTATCTATAAAGATGATGCTTTAGAAGTGATACAACTTTTGGAGCAGAATCAGATAGATTATGAATTAAAGGATAATTCCTCCAGATTGGATGCAAGTTTTGGAGCAGATGATAATACTGCAGAATTTGAGCTGAAAATTCATAAAGATGATTTTCAGAAAGTAGAAAAACTTGAAGAAGATTTAGTGGAAAGCACATTGGATAGTGTTCAGGAAGATTATTTTCTTTTTGAGTATTCTGATGAAGAGCTCATTGAAATTGTAATCAAAAAAGACGAATGGAATAAATTTGATTATCTCCTTGCTCAAAAAATTTTAAAAGAAAGAGGAAAAGAAATAAATCCTGAGCTGCTGAAGGTAATCAACAAGCAACGTGTAAAAGATTTGGCAATCGAAGAGCCAAATCCGAAATGGCTGATCTT
>DAMDNI010000027.1:19133-20973 GCA_032083825.1 Bergeyella sp.
ATTTTTTCGCTTTATTAGGCGGTTATATAGGTGTTTTTATTGGTTTGTATATCATGAAATATAAAAAAGCTTTGCCGAATGGTGATAAAATGTATGCTTATAATAAAGAAGTAAGAAAACAAGGGCAAAATGTATTGATCTGTTCTGTTATTGGAGCGGTGTTTTGGTTGATTGTCAAGTTTTTATATGATTAAATTAAATATTAAATGAAACTTTTAAACACATATCAGAATTTTTATTTCGTAGGAATTGGCGGAATTGGGATGAGTGCGCTTGCACGTTATTTACATTCCATCGGAAGAAATGTTTTGGGTTATGACAAAACCAATACAAAACTGACATCGCAGCTGATTTCTGAAGGAATTGATATTGTTTTTGAAGATAAAATAAACGAAAAAATAACCTCTTTAAGTTCTGAAAACACCCTCGTTATTTACACTCCGGCTATCAAAAAACTGGATATTTTGGATTGGTTTAACACAAAAGAATTTTCCGTGATGAAAAGAGCGAAAGTTCTCGGGCTGATTACAGAAGATACACAATGTGTTGCCGTTGCAGGAACTCACGGGAAAACCACTACTTCCACTTTGATTGCGCATTTGGCTAAAGTTGCTGATCTTCCTTTTTCATGTTTTTTGGGAGGAATTTCTGAAAACTTTAAATCCAATTTTCTGTATAACGGAAACGAAATTTCCGTAGTCGAAGCTGATGAATATGACAGAAGTTTTCTTAACCTTTTACCTGATTGGGCGGTGATTACTTCAATCGATGCCGACCATTTGGATATTTACGGAGACAAGAATACGATTGAAGAAGGCTTCAGAGAATTCGGAAATCTGGTTGAAAACAAACAACAGCTTTTTGTAAGAAAAGACGTTGACATCAGGCTTCCACATAAAACTTATGCCGTCAATGAGAAGGCAGATTTTTATTCCGACAGACTGCATATTATCGGAGATTGGATGATGTTTGATTTTCATGACGGAAACGAAACAATTGAGTTTTCATGGCAGATTCCGGGAATTCACAATGTAGAAAATGCTACAGCTGCAATCGCTTTGCTTCATACAATGGGCGTGAGCTACGAAGTTTTGCAAAAAGGAATTTCATTATTTAAAGGAATTAAAAGAAGATACACCAAGCATATTTTCGAAAGCGGTAAGATTTATATTGATGATTACGCACACCATCCAACAGAACTGAATGCTGTAATAAGCTCTATAAGAACATTTTATCCGGATAGAAAATTATTGGTTGTATTCCAGCCGCATTTATTCAGCAGAACGAGAGACTTTGCTGATGACTTTGCTGAAAGTTTAAGTAAAGGAGACCAATTGATTTTGTTAGATATTTATCCGGCGAGAGAACTGCAGGAAAATTTTGGAGGAATCACATCAAACTGGCTTCTCGAAAAAGTAAAACTTGAAAAAAAGGAAATTTCTACTCTTTCAGAAGCATTTGAAAAAATAAAAAATAAAGATTTTGACATTCTTCTGACAGTCGGAGCAGGAAATATTGATACGCTGTATGATCCGGTTGTAGAATGGATGAGCAAAAATAAATAGATAATCTGAAATCTGGCATCTACTTATATGAAAAACAAATACAGAATACTTAAAATTTTAATCACGGTAATTCTTCTCGGATTTCTGTTGAGTTTCTCCTTGAAGCGCTTCAGCAATCAGAAAATTACTGATGAAAAAGTTTCTGTAAAGCTGAATGAACAAGGAACGCAGGTATACTTCATTGACAAAAAAGCAATTAAGGAAATTGTAAAAAAAGAAAATCCTTCAGGTAAAATTGGAGATATTGATATTCCCGGGCTTGAAAAAAAGCTGAA
>DAMDNI010000028.1:0-834 GCA_032083825.1 Bergeyella sp.
AAATCTATTCTACGATTACTGCCGGTAGTTGGTGCAATATCAATAGTTTGGGTTGTTTCTGGTGTTAAACCGTCACCATTTCCTGTAAAATATAAGACAGAATTTTGAGCACCACTAACCGCATTGGTATTTGTAAACACAGCACCGTTTTCTACTGTAATATCGCCTTTCAATGAGATATAATATATTGTATTCGTATTAGTATTCAGAAAATAAAACTTTGAAGTATCCTTTATATTAATATTACCATCAACCAATAAATAAACTGAAGAAGTAGACGTTCCCATTCTAAATGTTATGTCCCCATTTGTTATGAAATCTTTAACTACCTTAACATATGTTGTTGTTGCCGAGCTTCTTAAAGAAGCTGTTCCTGGAAAAGTACTTTCAATAATAAAATTACCTCCAATTACGTAAGGAATTGCATAAGTAGACGTTCCAGTACCTTTTGCAAATACAAATGAAGAGGTACCAGTACGTCCTGTTCTTAGGATTAAATCTCCATTTGTTATGCGGGTCGCGGTAGCATTAACTCCGTCCATTATTGACATATCTACACTTGAATCGATAATTAAATTACCAAAATATGCACTATTTCCATTCCCATCTGTAAAAGGTGTAATTGTATTGGATGCTGATATAATATTTTCAGCATCTAACCTTTTAATAACTATATTAGAGTTTGGATGAAACCTCTCCTCTCCAGCCCAAATTGTAGGTACATTTGTATTAGTTTGTGTGATGTAAGCATAACCGCCATCTTCAATTTCAAAAACCCCAGCAGAGTTCATACCAGTAGCATTATTCATACGATAAAATTCACCACCGGATTTT
>DAMDNI010000028.1:844-20702 GCA_032083825.1 Bergeyella sp.
AAGTAAATTTCCAAAAGTCACAGTTACATTACTGGTAAGGATACCGTTCTGTAAAACTACGACATAAGGAGCAGTATTGTTTCCTACTAGTGTAATATTATTTTTTATGTACACTTTACTAGTTCCTAGACTTAACGCATTTGAAGGTGGTGAATTTGAAATTGTAGTCCAAACACCCGATTGTAATTGTTCCCAAGTATTAGTTGATCCAGAGGTCGCCGTACCATGCCAATTACCGTCATTAATACTTCTATAATCACCATTAACGTAATTTATATTTACAACATTTAAAGTAGCATTTCCATCAGAAGTTATATTTCCACAAGTTCCGGTAATAACTACTCGATATTTATAGCCATTCATTGCCAAAGTCGTGTTAGGTGTAGTATAAACTGCTGAATTTGCACCTGAACCATCTGTAACATTATTGAAACCTGAGCCGGTATCAACCTACCATTGGTAACCCAAGCCTGTTCCTGATGCAATAACAGTAAATGTTGCTGCACTGCCTGTGGTTGCTGTTTGATTACTTGGCTGAGTAGTAATAGATGCTGCTGAATTGACTGTAACCAATACACCTGAAGCCACGCTCCAACAACCAGTTGCAGTATTTTTGGAACGAATGTAATAAGTTCCTGATGAAGTAGCACTATAAGTAGTAGCGCTATTAGCTTCAGATTTCCCATTTGCGTCATTTCCTTGCCAATACCAAATTTCGCCAGCCGATGGATTTCCTCTTGTTAGTGTTATAGTTCCGCAAGCAGCATTGTCACTTGTAGGTACACTTGGGGCTACAGGAGCCGGATTTACTGTTACATTTAATGTTTGAGCAGCACTGGAGCCACAAGAATTATTAGCCGTAACAGAGATTGATCCCCCTGTTGCACCTGCGGTTACTGTAATTGAATTGGTTGTGGAAGTGCCTGACCAGCCTGAAGGCAATGTCCAAGTATAAGATGTTGCACCAGAGACCGTAGCTACAGAATAGATATTACTTTCCCCTTCACATGTAGTTGCATTTCCTGTAATCACTCCTGGCATTACAGGAATCACTCCCGGTGTAAAAGTTTGCGATTTTGCAATTCCTTCTCCATAGCAATTAACCGCTTTAGCTGTAACTGCTCCAGCTGTAGAACCTACTACAGCAGTCATTGAATTTGTAGAGCTTGAAGTCATTGTCCAACCTGCTGGTACAGTCCATACATAATTTGTAGCATTGGCAACCGTAGTAGCAGTAAATGTTACCGTACCTCCTGCACAGAAAGTTGTTGGGTTAGCTGTAATATTGGTTGGGGTTCCTAAAGTTGCCGAGGTTATTCTTATATTAAATGAAGTGTCCCCATCGGTAGCATTAAATTTAAAAACTCTAATAAGATATGTGGTTCCACTAGTGTATGAAAAAGTATTGGTTTCCGGATTATTAGAAGTTGCACTTGTTCTGTACGCGGTTGTACTACTGCTAGCAGGACAGCTAGTTGCATATACGGCAAAATCTACATCAGTAGCTCCAGAAAAATCACTTACTGTTATTATATGATCTCCCGTACAACTTGGCGTAAAACTATACCATGCATCATTTTGAGTAAATCCTGATTGCGGAGTAGATCCTACTAAAGTTCCAGCGGTTGCTGCTGCATTAACAGTTAGTGCAGTTGCACCAATACAATGATCATTGGAAAGTCCAACTGTGACGGTCAAAGTTGCAGTGTTTGATGTAACATTACCACAAGCATTGGTTACAATTACTCGGTACTGATAACCGTTCATACCTATAGTTGTAGTGCCTGTACTGTAAGATGAAGAAGTTGCTCCTCCAATATTGCCAAATCCACTTCCTGTGTCTACCTGCCATTGATAAGAGGTACCACCTGTTTCCGTTATCGAAAAGCTGGCTGGGTTTCCTGCAATTACCGAAGTATTTGAGGGGTGTGCTGTAATATTGATTGGTGAATTAATAACAACAGGATAGTTAGCTGTTGCCGCCGACCAACAACTAGTTGCCGGATTATACGCTCTCACATAATTATTGGCCGATGAAGTTGAATAAGGAGCAGAAACATTATTTGCAAGACTCATTCCTGAAGCAGAAGTTTGCCAATAATATTCTATATTGCTTTCCGGCTGGCCGCTACCATGAGTATAAGTCAAAGCTGCTGAAGTACAAGCAGGTGTGGTACCGGAAATTGTTCCGTTTGGTGTAGATGGAGGAGTACATATGGGAGCACAAGCAGCAATAGCAGCGCCTGTTGTATATGTTCCAGATACTGTCCATTCAGAATTGGTTGTATTAGTGCCTGCAGAAATAGACCAATTTGTATTAGGTGAGCACACACTTGATTTTCTTGTAAGCCTTCTGCCTACAGTTGCATTTGCTGTTCCAGCAACTGCCCATCCTGTTCCAGGATCACTTCCTATTGTCCCTATGACATCAATCAAAGTCCATGTTCCTGAAATATTTTTTTCTAATGCAATTGCATCATTTCCATTCCAAGTTGCACCAGACCATGTTAGATTAGCTCCAGGTACGTCTGTTGTATTATTAGCAATTACATAAGTACTTCCATTAGTAATATTCGTAGAAGAAAAAGTAAGTGTTGTGGAAAGTGCTTTTCCATTAACTCCTGTTCTTATCCTATAATTAGATAAATCTACAGTATTTCCTGTACCATTATATAATTCTATATATTTCGAATTTCCAGTAGAACCTTCTCCATATTCAGATATTAGTAACTCTGTAGTCTGCCCCCACATCACCAAAGACGCAAGCGTAAAAAATATTGAAAAAACAATCTTTTGAAAAGAGAAAGTATAGTTTTTTTTCATCGTCGTGTTTTTAAGGGGTGTAAAATTACATTTTTTACAAATATCTTAGGTTAATTTTTAATTAATATTTAAAAAAATCTTCACAACAATCATTTTTCTCTAATAACAATACATTAGTAATGAAATTTGATAAAGAACAAATGTGCATCAGAATTCAGTGTTATGGGGATGAATTTGTAAAAAATCGACATAAATTATACAGAACTTATGTATTTATATTTTTGAATAAACAGACAATATATAAATAAAAAGCAGCCCAGACAAAGTCTGGGCTGCTTTCAAATATAACTCTATTGAGTTATTTCAATATCTTTTTACTATTGATTAAGCCATTCCTATTAATTTTGAGAATATACATCCCACTGTTCCAACCTGAAGTTTCTATAACAGCATGTTTTTCATTAGGCATCAATTTTTTGTACAGCCTTCCGGAAACATCATAAACTTCAATAATGGTAATAGACTTAGAAGATGATTTAATTTCAAAATTATCTCCATTCCGATAAACTGTCAAATCATCGTTCACAGCATCTGAAACTGCCAGCACGAATGGAGATTTGTAAACAATTTCGAAACGTCCTTCATTAATTCCTTTTGTCACTTCAAAAGTGTAAGAACCTTCATTAAGGCTGGTGTAAGTATTGAGAACATTATCTTTAAGATAAATATTCTGACCGTTCTCAAATATGCCTTCTGCCAGCATCAAAGAAATATTATATTGTCCTGATTCAAAGAAGTTAGCTCCTAACAGTATCTTATCTTCGGCATCAAATTCTCCTTTGCCCTGAATCAACAGTTTTTTATCTTCCAAAACCGAGTAAAACAAATCCGAACTCATCCCCATACTCTCGGCATCAAAATCTTTCTCATAACCACTGGTAGCTCCCGGAATATAGCCTATCAATAAAGTATTTGCAATATTGGCTGGTGAAACCAACTTAAGCCAAAATCGATTTTTCTGATCTGCCAATTTTGAGTAAAACTGTCCCGCAGTAGCTACTCTCATGGTATTATTAAAAGTAAGTGTTGCTGCATTTGCAGGATTAGCTGCAGGTGGATTTTTTTTCTGAACTATAACTCCCTGACCAACTTTAATAATTCCGTTAGGAGCAGAAAGATTTGATCCAGTACTTGTAGCATGATCCAAGCCGCCGGTACCGTTATAAACTGAATATGCATTCCCTGAATATCCACTACCTGACTGATAATAGTTTGTTATATCATTACCCCAGAACCATACTGTATTATAAATAACAGAAGAGTTTGCAGCATAAAACGAATCAAAATTGATATTAGAAGGATAGGGGTTACCGATCATATTATAGCCATGTTCCGTTGTTCCGCTATTTGCAGATCTCTGAATATCATAATTAATCACTCCGTTATGCGGATTACCTTTGAATTCATAAGTTTTATTATAACCATAAGGAAAGTCGGGAGATGTTCCTGTACCGGATACCGTACCTTCTGCCCTTACTGCATAGCCTTTACCCGCAATAAATGTAAGATCTGGAGTTTGATAAAAATAATCGTTGGGTTCATTATACTGATAGAAACGCCCAGGTGGTGTTCCCGGAGAAAAACCTCCAGAACCTTTTGTTTGCTGATTAGCAACCGGCGAACTCCAATAAATATAATCCATATATGTAGCAAGATTATTACGCACATTCGATACATATCTTTGTGCTTTAATACTACCTGCATTGACTGCATTATTTTCGATCTGAATTAAATTTCCGTCGGATGCTACGATAAAATTATCTCCGTTTCCTAGATTGGTAATCTTTCCTTTTACCGTTACAGAAGTGTTGCCAGGAATGGTAAGACTTCCTCCTTCTTTCACTTCACATTCACATACCGTTGAATTTCCCGAATTAACATAATTACCTTCAATTACGGCTTTTTCGTTTTGTGTCGGGGCAGAAGGAGACCATACATTAGCAGTTGTAAATGTTTTATAAACTGCATTGCTGGTATTTACTGTTACATCATCAATGAGCCATAATCTCTCATTCGTATCAGTGATTGCTGTAATCCTGAATTTAAGGTTAGAAATCAGTGAAGAAGCAGGAATATCTAGCGTTACGGTACTATATTTTGTTCCAGACGAATTACTTTGTATGACATTCGGGTTGTTCCCTGAATAAGAGCTGGAAAAAGTTCCGCTTCCTGAAAAATCATATCTGAAAAATGTATTTGAATTGGCCGAACCTTGCAACCTCATTTCATTTGACCAAGTATTATCCGGCTTCTGTACTGACAGAATAATATATGATAAATTATTCAATCCATTTCTACTATCAGTTGTTAGAGCATTTCCAAAAAAATTAGTATAATTCGAAGTTGTAAAAGCTGAAACTTTAAAGCTTATACTAACATTTTTTTGATTGCTAATATTTAAATTTCCAAATTCAACTGTTTTTGTCGTATTTCTTACATACCAAGAAGTAGGACTACTGACTGATAAGCTTCCATTTGGATAAAGGCGGGTACTAATCGTATTACTAGCTGCAGGATTTGCGGAGCCACCAATAAGATCTGAAGCTGAATAGTTACCCGGTAAAGTATGAGTACCTACTGACATTGTGTTCTGAGCATATGTTGAACTCACCAGATTACAACTCGCCCCAGTACCTATAACAGTAAATTTATACGGATTCGGGGACGAGTTAGAATAAATACTAATTTCCGCAGTTCTTAAGCCGTCACCTTGTGGCAAAAATGATATGTTGAAATTTCCAAAAGGATTCCCTGTAGCTGAAGTAGACACTCCGATGCTGCTGATGGAAGTTGGATTGGCTGTAAAATCCGCAGCATTAGCACCCGAAACTGTAATATTTGTTATCTGCAGTTGAGAGCCTGATGTACCATTCAAATTTCTAATTCTGAAAGTACGAGTCAAAGCAGCGTCACTCGTCTGTCTTGTTCCAAAATCTGTTGTTAATGCCACAGAAGCTGCTGAAAGATGCGGTATATAAGTATTCGCATTTGAATATACAAAAATGTTTGGATTACCAGATGTTAATTTAAGATTATCGAGCCTTAACCGTCCTCCTATCGATGCAAAATCTGACCTGATTCTAATTTTTAAATCTGGCTTCCCTTCCGCAGCAACAGGCAGATTAAGAGAATAATCATCACCTATCACAATATTGAACACTGACCAATAACTTGCTGCTCCTATATCAACATAACTACCACCCGCACCTGTATTTACTGAAATTCTCCAATATCCCAAAATAGCCAACGCCCTAAAATCTCCATAAAAAGAAAGCACTAAATTTTGCCGTCCAGTCGCATCAATAGCTAATTCTAAATAATCTCCTTCATCTTCTGTACTCAGCATATTATCATTATAATCTGGAGCTTTAACATTTCCATTGGAGGCGTGATAACTTAAATTTGGAGTACCTAGTGCACCCGCATCAGCAGTTAAATTATTATTAAATTGATAATTAACTAAAGTAGTCTGCGAAAAAGCAGCCATGTAAAACAGAAGTAACCACAATAAAAATATCCTGCTTTTTATAAATTGTAGATTTAATTTCATACTATTTAGTTTTTTTTAAATGGTTTTTATGCTAGATGCAAAATTAAATATTTATTTTAGAATATTTATCAAAAATATTATTTTATACGAAATATATTATATAAAAATATGCAATTCAAAAAAACGAGCCGAAAAATAAAATATCTTACATCGATTTATAAAAAATTCTGTCTCTCAGCTTGAGAGACAGAAATACACCCAGAAAATTACTGATCAGCTGATCAGTACACTGCCCACATAAGCCGAAACCGATACTGATATAAGATCTACAGACCGGAACGCCAACCACACATGTACTGTTTTCCCCTGTAAATTGGGAGAAACGGACACTGTAAGTGAGGCATCAAGCCTCTGAGCTGCATTCTCCATAAACACAGGCTTTGTCTCTCCTTCAGCAAAATACAAAAGCTGCAACTGATCTGCCTCTCTATCGGCACTGCCTGCTGAATTGTTGTACCAATCTACTGTAAAAGCAGCTGCAGAAGGAGCTGATAATCCCGTAGGAATAGCTGACAACAATGGGCCTTTTGCAAATTCAACCTGCGAGTAGACCGTTGTAATCGTCATTGTAGTAAAGTCAAGCTTATTGGCATCCAACAGGTTGGTCATCGCTAAACTGTAACACGACCTCATCCCTACCTTAACCCCGAAATGAAGAGACGCAAATGCTTTGTACGGTGAAATAAAATCATAGCAGTTCTTCATTCTTGCCTGTACCAAAAGCTGCTTTGCACTTGGACTTGATGTGCGTTTCCGCGGACGAATCCTTAAAATTTCGGTACCTGCCACATTTGCTACCACTAAACGGCCTGTACGACCGTAGGACCCTGATAACAGGGAGTCATTGAGTTTTCCCATGATTAAAAGTTTTTTATGTTATTCTGTTACAAATGTATTTGTCTCATTCTTTGACCCAACCAATGTTTCCGAAATTTGCCGAAAATTGCCGTTCTCCTATTAAAAAGAAATATTTCCTTCTCCTTTCTTTATATTTTGTTAATCCCTGCTTTATCTTTTATTTATTCTTTGCTTATGGTTTCTTCGCTCTTTAAATACCGTTAAAACACCCTTGCAAGTTTTTAATTTCTGTTTTAATTTTATTTTTTGTAAACGCGAGCAGTACGCCAGCTATCTTGGCGTTCTCCCAACTTTATTATTAAAAAACATAAAAAACACTTATCATGAAAAGACCATTTTTACTCAGTGAAGCCAAAATCCGCGAATTTTTTGAAGAACTAAGACTTCTTCATGAAAATCAGATCTGTACCGCAGTACCTTTCAGCAAAGAACATATTTTCACAGAAGAGGCCGTCTGTGAAATTCTCGGTATCAGCAGCAGAACCATGCGTACTTACCGCAACCGACGTTATTTCAGATATTTAAAATTTGAAGGAAGAATCTATTATTTAAGAGTGATTTTATATATGGATCTGCTGCTGATGTGCCAAAAAAGCTGTGATAATTAAACGAAAAGCAAAGGTTTTTTATTTTAAAGTTTTTTCAAAAAACCCAAGCACTCTGCTTAGCGGGACTTAAAAGCTAATCATCAAGATTTTCTTTATGATTTCTATTTTCTGTAACACATTTTTGTTCAAAAAAATCCCGGTAAAAACTTAACATTCCTACATACAGAACCGGAATAATCAAAGCACGGGTACGCACGATCAATCCAAAATTAGCATACGCATATACATACATTGTCCCATACAAAAGCAATACAAAAACCACGAAAAATCTGAATATATCCCATTTTATATCTACCTTATTTTTCAGGACCGCATACAAAAGCAATACGATCAAAACCATTATTGCAACACTTTCCCAACCTAAAATGTGATAATACCATCCGCCTTTTTCAAAAGGCAAAGGGCGAAAATAAAAAGTAAACATCTTATAAGGATACGGATATTCTTCAAGCGGCACATATGCTGAAGTCGCTTTCAGCTTCCAATTATGAGCATGGTATAATCTTCCAATCTTATTGAATAAACCATGCTCTGAATGCGTAATCTCCCCTAAAACAAAATAAACTGCAATCCCGAAAACAGCAGCACAAAACAAAAGCATTATCCTGCTTCTCATAGAAAGCTTCCCTCTTAACAGAACTGCCATTACCAAAGCCAACAAAAAAACAGCAGCAACGTGCGGCCGTACCAAACCCAGGACAACAAAAGAAAAGATCATGGATAATGAATACCACCTCTTTTTCAGAATATTCTCCGTAATCAATACAACCGGCACAAAAAGAAAGGCTTCTTTACCAATAACAGACGTCCAGAAATGCAAATTGGGCAGCAGCAAGAGCATCGCAGACAGCAATATTAACAAGTCATTATCTTTTGCCCGGCTTATCATCATTTTCCATAAACGGTATAATCCGTAAGCACTCCAGCTGCTGAAAAGAATAAAGCCCGCCAGGAAAGGCAGGTGCAAATATTTGACAAAAGGAAAAGTAATGAGCTTTATGATATCTGTACCCGGTCTGAAAAAATCAGCCCAAGCCATTTTTGAAAGATCCTGCCCTACAAACCAATATTTCATTGCGTCACCATTGTTCTGTACAATATACCACCATGCGAAACAGGCAAATACAAGATGATAACCTACCAGAAAAAACGGAAATATTTTTTTAAAAAATGACATGCGCATCCGGTTATAACAGCAGAAAAATTTATGAATTTATTTGTAACAATCTTTAAAGTCTTCACCCCATTTATAATCCCAAAAACAAGCTAGACCAGAATAAAGGGTTTTTGCCACACAAAGCTAAACAAACAGATTGAATAGATTGATATCCGATTTTTTTTAAGATTTATAAAAGCGTAAAATTTATCGAAATAATATAATAAAAGCTTACATAAGGACGTAAAATTACTATGCTCTTTCTTTAATCTTTTGCTTTTTTCTTTTCAATAATTCCAATTGCTTTCTGTACAGTAATGCCGTCTGCTGCTCATAAGAAAATACCCACATCAGATAAATCAGCATTCCGGGAAGAAACATATTCCGCATACGGATCATAATCCCAACATTTCCCATTGATTGTGAAAATGCAAGCGTTCCCACAATAAGAAAAAAAACAAGGCCTTTAATGACAAACGGAGCCTCTTTAAAAGCTTTCACCGGATTATTGCGCATTGCTTTTATAAAAATGAGCAATATAATCAGATTTTCTATTGAAGCAATCAGCCCGTTGATATTCCGGACATCAAAAAAAAGCGGCCGGAACCAAAATGTAAACACCTTCAATGGGAAAGGATAAGAAGAAATATCTACAGCTGAACCTGTAGAAGCACGACTGAGCACTCCAGCCTTTGCTTCTGAAAACTTATCAAAACTCTCTACTGAAGCTTCTTCGATCTTTGCGAATTCCATCACTGAAGGAAGAATGGCAAGACCTATCCCAAGCAATACAACTGAAAAAGCAAACCTCTGAAATCCTGAAATCTTCCCTCCCAAAATATAAGCCATACCAAAACCCACCAAAAGAAAAAGCAAAATATGCGGGCGAATAGCCATGGTAAGCAATGCCGCCACCAGAATCAGGGGAATTCTTGTCATCGGCTTCATCAGCCCGTACACAAACATCCCAATACATAGAAAAAGTATGGTATCTTTTCCAACACCAGAACTCCAAAAATGCAGATTAGGGAGAAAAAATATCAACGGGAATACAACATATCCGCTTATAATTTTATTAAATGGAACGGTCTGTTTTGCTACCAAATAAAAAAAGGTAAGCCCCATAAATCCAAATAAGGAATATAAAAGCGTATTCGACAAATAAGACATATTGAGAAGGTTGGAAAACATAAAATTGAAGGCATACATAAACATTGTGCCTTCACCATTGAACAAACCTTCTTTAAAAGTATCAAATGTATAAGTTTTAGGAACCCTCCAATATCCTATTGCATCACCCTGTATAAAGAAACAGTAATACGTTCCCATCAAAAGATGGAAGAAAAATAATTTTTTAAGCATACTCTTATCATAATCTGTAAGCTGACTGCTAAACAAATTGATGAAAGACAACCCTAAAAGTATTATTATTGGAATATAAATTAAATCCAAAATCATCGTAACAAAGGTACCCTTTTATATATTTTTTAAAATACGACATAATTTTTCAGCCGTTACCTGAATACAATATTTCTCTTCGACTAAATTCCGGGCATTTTTTCCCAAACTATTCCTCAATAGAGAGTCTGCTTTGAGCTTCTTCAGGTTTTCTATCCATTGTTCTTGTGAGCTGGCAGTAAATCCTGTTTTCCCATTTATACATACTTCCTTGTTCATTCCCACATCTGATGCAACTCCCGGAATCCCGCATGCTGCATACTGAATTAATTTATACGCGCACTTTCCCTTTTCCCATAGAGAATCCTGTAACGGCATAATGCATACATCAATTTTCAGGATTTCCTGTACCTCATTCTCTTTGCTCCAAGGAATATATTTAACATTCGCGCCCAAATTTATATCATCGGTCACTCCGATAATATTAAACTGAATCTGCGGATCTTCGGACTGCAGCTTTTTCATCCAATCTCTACAAGGCAAAAGATGCTTTTCAGAAGTTGTTTTTGTACCAATCCAGCCAATCACAAATTGATCATTCTCTTTTTTAATTTCTTTTTTCAAAGAATATCTTTCCAAATCTATTACAGTCGGAATAATTTCTACTTTTTTTGCTCCTGATCTTTTTGCATACTCTGATAGATAAGTATTCCCTGCTGTAACAACAACACTGTATTTCATCACTTTAGAAATTTTGCCACCTAAAAACCGCCTTATTAAAGAACTTGAACTTTGATCATAATTATGGAAGATAGCATCATCATAATCCACAATATATTTTGCTCCTATAAAATGAAGCAATCGTTCTGCAAAAGCAGGCATAAAAGGGAAAATCTCCTTTTCCACAACTATTTTATCGTATCTGAATACTGTAAATAAAACAAAAAATCTCCGGAAATAAGATTTGATTACCTCAGCAACGTTCTTTTTCCCCGCATAAAAATCATTCAAATAAGATTCATTGAAAAAAGGTGAAACAGTAATATTCATTCCCTGTTGTTTCAGAAACGGAAAATACTGAAAACTTCGCATACGGCTGCTTGCTGCCTTATTTGTATATTTGGTAAGGTAAAGAATTTTCATGTACCTAGTTTTTCAAAAGCTTTCATATAAGATTCTGCCGCAGATTCCAAAGAAAAATATTGCAAGGCTTTCTTTCTTATTTTTTCTTTATCCACCAAAACGGAATGCTTTATAAAAGCATTAATCTCGGGTAACTGCTTTTTTAAATCTAATGAATGATCAAAAAGATAACACTCTGGGAAGTTCTGTAAAATTCTCTCTGTATCACCTATTCCTTTGCTTGCAATAACAGGCAGACCGCAAAGTAGATATTCACCTAATTTTATAGGCGCTACGCCCTGCATACTGAATGAGGGCTTTCGTAAAGCAAAAGCAAAATCCGCAGCATTAAGATAAAATGAAACCTCATCTGCATTCACTTTTTTGATAATAATACGATCTTTCAACTCCGCAGGAATATTTTGAAGGGCAAATTCTATATTTCCCGTTAAAATAAGAAATTTTGAAGAATGATCTTTCGAATAATTATTAAAGACAGCCAGCATTTCTTTAAGACAATATTGTGATCCCAATGAACCAGCATATACAAAAAGAAATTCATTCATAAGTGCCAAACGTTCTCTAGCCCTATCACGGTATTCCGAACTCAGACAAAATTGTAATTGATCTCTTCCGTTGTACACAACGGAAAATTTATTCCGATATTTTTCGCCAATATTCTCCAGATGAATTTCGATTGATTTTTGAGATCTCGTAATAACAGCATCTGCATGACGCAACATCTTTGATTCTCCCGATTTCAGAAATTTATAAAGCGTAGAACCCTTTTTTAATCCTGAAAAATCTACTCTTTCTTCGATAGGAAGACCATCTGCATCAAAAATGGTTTTGAACGTTCTATTTTTAATATTATTGACCATTATTGCCGGAAAAGTACTCCTCGGCATCACTACATCAATTTTATTATCCTTAATATATTTTTTAATTTTTCTGCCCGCCGCAAACAATGTGATAAAACTTCCTATGCTTGGTAAAGACTTTCTAAAAATAGGAAAATTAGTATATTTTATACCAAAATTTACTGCTATTTTTTTCACCTCATCCGTCTTTTTTTTATCTGCCCAAGTAAACTGTATCACATGAAACTGTATGTTTTCTTTTTTAGCAATTTCATGAAAAATTGGCATGAAAAGCCCTTCCATATAGGAAGTTTGCGGGCTATCCCAAGTGATGAAGAGGAGGTTTTTCATTTCTGATAAATTTCCATTAGCTTTTCTATATGTTTTTCCAAAGAGAAATTTTTTACAATTGTATTATGTCCTCTAATACCTATTTGCTTTCTTTTTTCCTCAGTCATAGCAAGAATATCTTTTAGTTTTTCATATAATGCATCTTCATCATCTGAAGGAACAAGAAAACCGTTTACCCCATCTTCAATAATTTCAGGAGCCGCGCCTACTGCAGTGCTCAGAGACGGTGTAGTACTGTACATGGCTTCCAACAATGAATTAGAAAACCCTTCTGAAAACGAATTTAAAATATAAATATCAGAACTTAACAAGTACGGATAAGGATCATTGATAAAACCAATAAATGAAATAAAATTTTCTAATTCCAAGTTTTTAATTAAAGCTTTTAATACCTTTTCAGAAGAGCCAGTTCCTGCAATAGTTAATTTAACAGCATGTCCTTCTCGTACTAACTTACCAATAACTTTTATTACTCCTTCAATATTTTTTATAGGCTCTAAACGGGAGATCATCAATAGATGAAAAAAATCTTTCTTTTTTTGGATTTGAATTTTAGAAAAATCATAGCTAAAAATTCCAAAATTATAAATGACCTTTGTTTTTGAAGGATTTAATCCAAAGGATTTTGTAATATTAGTTACTACTGTTTGTGATTCTCCTGTTGCCCAGTTTGCATTTCGGAAAATATACTGAAATATTTTCATGGCTTTTGAGGAATGAGAGGGTATGCCGATTTCCTCAACAATAATGTTTGGTACTCTCGCCATTTTACCGGCGAAGTATCCGAAAAAATTGGCTTCTGCTCCGGAGGTATGTAAGACATCTGGTTTTTCGCTTCTAAGAAAAAAAAACAACTTCAAGACGGTAGAAAAGGATGGAATTCTATAATTCAGATGCAAACATACCTTTCTTTTTCCATTAGAATGTATTTTTTTTTCTGCCTGCCCCCCTTTACCAATTGCAACAAATACCCATTCATTCTCTGGATCTTTATGAGTAGAAAGGTTAACCATTTTGGATTCAATTCCACCAAAATCCAGAAAGGTGGACAGTCGAATGATTTTCATTTAATGTCTTCTATTACTTCAATCTTATTTCCTGAGAACCATAGCTTTACTTTTTCTATTTCCATATCTAATCCTTTAGCTTTTCTTAATTCTTTTGTATTAAAGAACCCTTTTCTAGATCCCCCTCCAAAATGTAAAATGATGTCATCATGATTCTTT
Source organism: Bergeyella sp. (assembly GCA_032083825.1). Lineage (GTDB taxonomy): Bacteria > Bacteroidota > Bacteroidia > Flavobacteriales > Weeksellaceae > DAMDNI01. The sequence goes on from DAMDNI010000028.1 coordinate 14,797, forward strand.
ATTGCTTTTATTTTACATTTTTCCTTTTCAAGAATCTCTGCTTGAAATTTTGTTAGTCCCCACCACCATTCAAATTCTTCATCTAATTTATACTTTCTATAAATATCAGTATCTACCATGAAGCAATAACCGTCTGCCCGGATAGGTTCATTAACACAAATCCCATATGATGTTGCACCATATTCGTGTATTTTAATTAGCTTTTTCAACCAGCTCTTATCCTTTATCTCAATGTCAGAATTAAGTAGTAATGTATATTTGCTGTCTTTAGAAATATTTTTAAATGCTTCATTATTTCCTGGTGAAAAAAGAATATTTTCCGGCGAAAATACAAGTTTGTTAATCCATTTTTTTCGTAATGAATAAAGGTTCACTAATTTCGTTGTAAGTCTAGAATCATTGTCAAAAACGATTACTTCATAATTTTCATAGTCTGTTTTCGCAAGTGATTGTAGAGTCTTATAAACGTATTTTGGTGCATTATATGTTAGAATTAGTATACTAACCTTTGGAGAACTACTCATAGTATTGTTCAATTTTTAAATTGGTTTTTCCATTTTGAGATATTATCTAAAGGAATTTTTATCTGGGTTTCAAAGTTGGAGTTGATCATTTCGACAAGCTTGCTTTCTTGCTCACTTCTGAAGATTACATTTAGATTGAAATCCTTTTTCTTTTCTATTGCCCTGTTATCAACGCCAATAATAATTGCTCTTCTTTTTTTTTGCAATGCACGAATTCCTCCGTGTAATCGTGTCCCAATATAATCACAATCATTATTTTCTAGAAAATCTGTGTAAGATTTTAGTCTTGGAGGTATAATTTTTATTTTCCCTGTATTGAAGCCCAATTCATTCAGATAAATCAAATCCTTTCTACTTTGTACCCAGTAAAAAATCTCGTTATAATTTGAAAGTAGGGTATTGACAAAGAATGTATCCGCAACCAAATCTTTTGAATAGTCTGTAAGTGTAAAAATCACTTTTTTTGATTTTTGTTCTGGAATTTGCGCACAATGTTCTGGTGTTAATTTCCACATTGTAGGACAAGCAGTATTCAGAACATTTGCAAAGCCTTCATTTTGTAGTTTTTTCTCTGTATAACTATCTCGTACCGAATGAATATACTTTTTACTCAATAAATTTTTGAGAAGTTTTTTGGTATAAAAATTGGGCTTTTGCTGATAATTTCGCCAGCCCACTCCCAACAATATTGTTTTATTCTTTATCAAAAAACTCTGCAAAATTGAAATTTTCCATTGCCTGTATTTGTTCATAGAAGATGCCAGTATATTGGAACCTCCAACAATCCCAAAATCTGAATTTCGGATTAATGATAAGCTAGAAATTCCAATAATTTCATGCGAAGGAATTTTTAAAAACATTGCATCATCAAAAACCTCATTTAATTCGTTATAAATAGCATCCATTATAATTTCATCACCCACATTTTGTGTTGCAATTGACGTATCAAAAATAGATATATTTTTTATTGCTTTCATTTTCTTATTATACTAAATCTAAATAGAGTTGTTCAATCTTTTTTACGTATACCTCTTCGGAATATTCCCGTATCGCTTTTTCATACCCTTTTTCCCCCATTGTTGATCTCAGTTTAGAATCTTGATAGAGAGTTTCTAATTTTTGAGTAATTTCTTTTACATTCATGGGTTCCACGAGAAAACCGGTTTCGGCATCCTCTACAATATACTTTATTCCTCCGACTTTGGTGGCAATAATGGGAAGTTTATTAAGCATGGCTTCTGCCAAGACAAGACCGAAAGCTTCGCGGGCAGAAACCAAAGCGAAAACATCCATCATACTGTAAAATAAAGTCACATCGGATTGGTAGCCAGTAAAAATGACTTGGTTTGTAATATTAAGTTCTTTCGCCAACATTTCATATCCAACTTTCTCAGGTCCATCACCTACCAGCAGCAGCTTGATATTTTCTTTCCCTTTAAAAAAAGTAGTAAAAGCGGTAATGAGATCAGAAAACCGTTTGTGACTGTCGTACAGCATTCTACCGGTTGAGCCAATTACAAAATCATACTCGCTAATTCCCCAATGATTTTTAGCTTCAATTAATTCTTTTGCTGAAACTTCTCTCGGTAAAGCAACGCCGTTATTAATGGTTATTGCTTTGGAACTGGATAAATGGAGCTGATCTTTCAGGTATTCTTCGGTTACGCCTTCCGATACACCAATAACTTTGTTTGCCACTGTGGAAAAGATTTTCATCAATAGATTACCTTTCCAAGAGCGGTTTTGGGGATCGGAGGTTTCTTCAATAATAATGATGGGTACATTTTTCAGCCAGCCGTTGATGGCCGTCATAGTAACTCCTTCGAAAACCGCTCCATGGATAATATCCGGTTTGTAATCTTCAATAATCTTTTGGACTTTTTTATGCTGCTTCCAATCTAAGGGAGATTTCAAATTCCCAATTTCTATTACATCGACATCATTTGCAAGTATTTCTTCTGTTAAGCCTCCTCTATGAGAATTGCAGATAATTTTCTGTTCAAAAATGTCTTTGTTTAAAAATTTTGCCAAAGACAGTCTTCTTCTTTCCACACCACCAAAAGAAATACTATGTAAAATATGAAGAACTTTAATTTTTTTCATTATTATTAATAAGGCACTAATATACCAATATTCTAAAATTCGTAATCATCTTATAATAAACATTTTACACAAAAAAAAATCACACTAAATAAATGTCAGGTTAACAATTTTATTTACGATATTTAAAATAGTATAGTACACCAACTATCAACCAACAAACAAGTATTACATATTTAATTTTTTCTTGAAGAGATTTAACAATGTCGATTTTGGGCGACTGCTATGAAACAACTCTTCATTTTCGCTTAGTCGACATACTTGTTTAGTTATAATTTTATCTCTCTTATCTGTATACTTATATATCCCCTTTATTCTTTCTGTAAAATATGAAATGCTATTAAATTTCCGTACATGATCATAGAATACTAAACTATTATTAAATCTTAAATCTTCATCGTTTATTAATCCATCAAGTGAATTTTGCCACTGCAAACTACTTGTTGGATACTTTATACCATTACTGTCTGGAAAATACTTTATAATATCATGAGGATTATACATAAGCTGTATTGCTTTTTTTTGACCTATTGTTTCAAGTAAAGCAGTAAACGAGGAAAATGGTAAAGTTTCTAAATAGATATCACACTCTTTTTCTAGTTTTTGTAAATATGAAATTCGTCCAAAATATTTTATTTTAGGATGCACTATAGCCGCTTCGTCATTTTCTTCTATACCAACTACCCATAATTTTACATTATCATATTTATCTAACACAGGAATTACATCTGTAAATAAATTTTTATCCTTAAAAGGTTTAAATTTATATGCGGAGCCTGTTGTTAATAATATAATATCATCTTCCTCAACACCATTAGCATAACGTATCTGATTATCTTTGCTTTCATGCTCAGATTGTAAATTAATAGGTATTGGTAAAAAATATTGTTTTTGCGCCTGAATCTGTCTCAAATTTTCATCAATAGCAATATTAACCTCTCTTATTTGTAACAATACATCGGTAACAATAATGCCACTCCAATAACAATGATCAGCATGATTCATAAAGTAAACCGGTATAGCAATACTTGAAAAAGCGATAATAGGGATAATATCATTTCTATTAATATGTAATACTATTCTATCAAACTTATTTGCAAAACTATGAAGTTCTCTTGCGTGCTCTATTTGATTTTTAGAAAATCGACCTATATATCTAACATCTTTCCTGAAACTAAGTTCTTGCATAACTTGTCCTAGTTTTTCGGAATCCATTTGTGTTGCATAAATAAAATGGGTATTGTTAGAATCTACTTTTGTCCAATGTTGAACAATTTTGCTGTGACCGCCAGTGTTATACATTTCAGAGACTACATGAAGTACAGAAATACCCTCTACATCTGAATTAAATATTGTATTATCATTTTTTTTGATATATACGTTGGATAGTTTTACCAGAATATTTTCCATAACATTATTAATGTAATATCCGGAAACATAATAGGTATTAAAATTTGCTACCTTTTTTGCTAAGTATAATGTTAACCAATCTATCCTGAATAAGTGCGACAATTGTAAGAGACTATTTAATATATCGACTATAATCCTATTTGAAATTATTTCATATCTTAGATTTCGCATAAACTTTTTTACTACTTATCTCTTAAAACGATTTTTAATAATTTGTGATACCCCAAGCCTCTTATCCAATCCCTTCCAGGAGTAATACATCGAAATAAGGATACAAACCGATCCCAATGTATAAGAGCTAAAACCCTCAAAATAATGTACAATTGCAAAACAAATGATTCCAAAAAAAAACTGCACTGCAAAAATAACTGTTAAATCCTTTTGAATTCTAAACTGATACTTCCATTTGGCAATCATAAAAATCTGGAGTACATGAACGAAATAAGAAACTAAAAAGGAAATACCCAGTCCTGTGAGTCCCGCACAATAATATCCTATAATGTTAAAAAGCAATATATAAGAATTACTAATTATCTCATTCCAGAAAAAAATTCGCGAATCCCCTTTGGCAAGAATAAGAAAACCGATGGCCCAACTTATAGCTTTGAAAAATATGCCCAAGGATGCCCAATGAATCATACCAATAATTCCCAAAAAGTCTTTGGAGTACAAGAGTACCACCGCCCACTGTATGTAAACGAGAAAAGCAATCAAAATCGGGGCAAGAATGAGCAACGAAATCTCTGCCTGTTGATTAATAACTTCATTGGCTTTTGGGGCATCGTTGGCAACAGCTGCCAAGCGTGGATAATAATCGGTAGCCATTGCGACAAAAACCATTCCCACATAGGTATTGACAATTGCAAAACCTGCGGAGAAAAGCCCTACATCGGTAATCCCACCAATATTACTTATCACAATGCGAACCACATAGGAAGTCCCCATGGTTATGAGACTGCTGAAACTGATTAGAAATCCCATTTTCATCATATCTCGGCTCTCATTTTTCAGTTCCGCTTTAGAAACTGAGACATTCGGAAGCTCAATCTTTCGTGCAAAATACCAACTAATCGCTAGAGAAGTGACCGAAGTTATGATAAGCGCTGGAACAATGCCCTCTTCCTTGAACCAATAATACAAAGGTAGCGAAGTAATTAATCCTAGGACAGAACCTAGCATTCCGGCTTTTGCCATATCCTGAATTCGGCGCATCCCTTGCAAGAGTGCACTCTGGCCTGCACTTACCTGTCCGGAAAGCAAGGTAATAGCGAGTAACATAAAGGATATGGTGTATTTGGTATTATTGAATGCAAAATCACTCAGCACCGGAGCCAAAAGTAGCGTTACGATAAAACCGAAACCTCCGCTAAGCCATACCAATTTTCTAAAAATCTTTACGGTTTTTGCTACCTTTATCTGCTCGCCCGAGGCATGAGCGGCAGCGATATTTTTAACAGCTACTGTACCTAAACCAAAATTGGTAAGCCCACCCACTAAAGAAAGCGTAGAAGACAATAATGCATTGAGACCCATACCGGCAGGCCCCAAAAGTACAGCAACCATTTTGCTTCTAATAATGGTAATAAATATATTAAAAACCTGAACGCCTCCAAAAATAGAGGTGGCTTTCATAATCTGACGGTATGAAGAATGTGAAGAACTCAAATTGATTTTATAATTTTTGCAGGAATCCCACCAATGATTACGTTTTCAGGAAAAATCCCACTTACAACTGCACCGGCAGCAACAATCGAATTTTTTCCAATGACCGTATTTTTCAATATCGTAACATTATTTCCAATCCATACATTTTCGCCAATGTCTACTGTACCAATTTCTCCTATTTGATTTCTTTTATCAGAAGAAATACCA
>DAMDNI010000029.1:0-10172 GCA_032083825.1 Bergeyella sp.
GACAAAACTCATTTGATTATAACATCAGAAATACAGGAAATACTTCTTTAAGATTTGCTTCGCCTGACGAATTCGATGCAGGAGGATTGAGATTTTCACAAAACACAATTAACTTGGATTTTTCGAAAAAGTATGATGTTTTCGCCGGCCTGAATATCGCTTTCGGAGCAGAACACCGTTATGAAAATTTTAAAATAACTGCCGGAGAAGAAGCTTCTTACAGCATATATGATGCAGCAGGAAACGTTTGGGACGGAATAACTGCGAGACCAACCGATTTCTTTGGTAATGCTCTTCCCGGAGGTTCACAGGTTTTCGGCGGCTTCAAACCTAAAAATGCAGTCAATAAAAATAGACAGGCTTTAGCAGGATATGCAGATTTTGAATTTAATTTTACAGACTGGTTTTTGGTAGATGCAGCAGCTCGTTACGAAAATTACTCTGATTTTGGCTCTACATTCAATTACAAACTGGCTTCCAGAATCAAACTGGCTGATAATCTTAATTTCAGATTTGCCGGATCTACAGGATTCCGTGCGCCTTCTATTCATCAAATCTATTATAATGTTACTTCTACACTTTTCACAGATGGAGTTTTAAAAGAAGTGGGGACTTTCAGCAATGATTCTAAACTTGCTGAACTTTTAGGAATTCCAAAGCTGAAGCAGGAAATATCAAAATCCGCAAGTGTAGGCTTTACGTATAAAATCCCTTCTGCGAATCTGACATTTACAGCGGACGGATATTTCACAAGAATTGATGACAGAATTGTTTTAACGGGACAATTCTCAAGAACGGTAGCTCCTGAAGCTTTTGATGCAGAAGGGGTAAATGCAGCTCAGTTTTTCACCAATGCTATTGATACCGAAACAAAAGGATTGGATGTTGTCATTTCTCACACCGCAAGATTTTCAGAATTCAAGCTTGACAATAGCTTTGCATTAAACTTAAATCAAACCAAAAAAGTTGGAAATATCCATTCTTCCGGTTCATTGCAGGCAGCTAATCTTGAAAGCACTTATTTTTCCGAAGCAGCAAGAATTTATCTTGAAGAGGCTGTTCCGAGAGTGAAAGCAAGTTTATCCAACAACCTTTCATGGAAAAGCGCTACCTTTTACCTGAGAAATACCTATTTCGGAAAAGTGACAAGCCCTGATATTATTGATGCAAATGGTGATGGTGTAGTTGCAACCAATGAGCATCAGACGATTACAGATAAAATCATTACTGACGTGTCTTTAGCCTATCAGTTTACTAAAAATGTAGGGTTGACATTGGGCGTAAATAACTTATTCGACATTTATCCCACCAGAAACCTTACTGCTTCCACGAATAATGATCAATTCATCTATTCCCGTTCCACATCACAGTTCGGACAAAACGGAAGATATGTTTTCACCAGACTTAATTTCAATTTTTAGGTATATTATAATACTAAGGTTCAAGAACGGATTCAGGAAACTGGATCCGTTTTTATGTTAAATTGAATGAGGATTTTCGTATATTTAAATTTCAAAATTATTATCATGCGCAAGCTTCTCATCTTTTCCTTTATTTTCATTTTTTCCTTTTTTGCTTATTCACAGGATTACAAAACAGTTTCCAACATTCATTACTATGAAGAAACAATCAATAAAAATGATTCTTACATCAACGAACGTTGTGTTCTGGATATTTATATTCCTGAAAAAATCAAAGACTTCCCAACAGTCATTTGGTTTCATGGCGGCGGTTTGACAGGCGGTGAAAAAGAAATTCCGGAAGCTTTAAAAAATAAAGGAATTGCCGTAATCGCAGTAAATTACCGTTTTTCTCCAAAAATAAATGCGCCAAAATACATTGAAGATGCAGCTGCTGCAACAAACTGGGTTTTCAAAAACATTAAAAAATACGGAGGAAACGAGAATCTTGTTTTCATATCCGGGCATTCAGCAGGAGGTTATCTTGCAGCAATGGTCGGCCTTGACAAGTCTTATCTGAAAAAATATAATATTGATGCCAATCAGCTTGCAGGCATCATTCCGTTCAGCGGACAGATGATTACACATTTTACGATCCGTAAAGAACGCGGATTGGGAGAGTTGGATGCTCAGATTGATGAGATGGCACCTCTTCATTTTATCAGGAAAGATGCTCCGCCTTTGCTTTTAATTACTGGCGACCGTGAAAAAGAACTTCTCGGAAGATACGAGGAAAACGCTTATATGGCAAGAATGATGAAGCTTTCCGGACATACAGAAACTACTTTATATGAAGTTCAGGGATTTGATCATGTGCAAATGGCTCAACCCGGATTTCCATTACTTTTAAACGAAATTAAAAGAATCCAAAAGCTGAAGGAAAAAAAATAATTGTACATCTATTTCACCAACTCTTCAAAAAGTCTCTCAAAAGTTTTATCCAGATCTGTCGATTTTCCGGGATGTGGCCGTGAAGTCTGTATTACAGAACTTCTCACAGCTGTAAGCCATCTGAAACGTTCGGGAATTTCCAAAAGTGCAATTGGCCCGCCATTTTTTTCGCCCTTGGCTATTTTTTGAAAACTTTCCAGATTCTGGTAAACTTCCTCGTAATCAAGCTTGCTGTGCATCAGTTTGAATTTATCCGGGCATAAATAAAATTCTGCACGGATATATTTCTCCTTTTTAGAAAACAAAACAAGCCCGATGTTGAAAAACTCTTCTCTTTCAACCTTCGGAACCAGCCTGATTACTGCATATTCGTATATTTTAACCTCTTGCATTTTTGGCTTCATTTAAAAAAATTAGAGAATTTTCCAGCCTGGTTTTCAGGAAATTAAAATACACATTACGAATCTCTTCGGGAGATTCATCAGCATCTTTCCATTGCAGCCATTCCTCAGGAATCAGACTGACGATTTCACGAAAAACGGTTTCATCCAAAACAGATTTTGCGAACGCATCAGCCTCATCAAGCATCGAAGCCTGTGGAAGCAGAACATGGTCTTTCACATATTTAAAAGGAGTTTTTGCCGCCGCATCAAAATTCTGCCAAGAATGATGAAAATAAAAAGACGCACCATTATCAATCACCCACAATTCTTTATGCCACCACAAAAGATTCGTATTTTTAAAAGTACGGTCAATATTAGTGATAAACGCATCCAGCCAGACAATTTTTGATGCTAAAAGCGGATCAATCTTTATGCTTGGCTCGTAAGCAATTGCCCCGGAAAGATAATGCAAACCCAAATTCAGGCCTTCGGAAAATTTTAGCAAATCCTGAATCTCTTCGTCCGCCTCTGTTCTCCCGAAATCTACATCAAGGTTGGCAAAAACAAGCTCGGGAATATTTAAGCCTAAAACTTCTGTTATTTTTCCGCCTAAAAGTTCCGAGATTAACATTTTCACGCCATGTCCTGCTCCACGAAATTTTAAAACATATTTAAAATCATCATCAGCTTCTGCCAATGCAGGCAAAGAACCACCTTCCCGCAAAGGAAGAATGTAGCGCATTACCTTAACCGTTCTTAAAGATAAATTTTTCATCTGGTTTCAAAATTACAATTTTTTCAAGGAAACCTTGGAGATCTTTTCTTTCTCATATTATTTATTTTATTAAAAAAAACAAGTACAATTTTAAATAAAATACTATAAATCATATATTTACAAAACTACCATACATCAATGGAAATCATTTTCATTCAGAATATTTTTGTATACCGAATTCATTAAAACAAAAAACAACCTTATAATGTCAGTAAAAAAAGTAGAATTAATCGCCGCACCAAAAACTCCGCATTTTGTTGGTGATGGCTTCAGAGTGCATAATTTTATTCCGGGAGAAAATCATTTGGATATGAAAAGAATGGATCCTTTTATCATGTTGGATTACAACTCAAAATATTTCTTCAGTCCTACAGAAATTCCCAGAGGAGTTGGTGTGCATCCTCATCGCGGTTTTGAAACGGTGACCATAGCTTATCAGGGAAAAGTTGAACATCATGATTCTGCAGGAGGAGGCGGAATTATCGGGCAAGGCGATGTACAATGGATGACCGCAGCTTCCGGAGTTCTTCATAAAGAATTCCACGAAACAGAATGGGCAAAACAGGGCGGGATCTTCCAGATGGTTCAGCTTTGGATCAATCTTCCGTCAAAAGATAAAATGAGCAGACCAAAATATCAGGCCATCAAAAATAATGATCTGACAAAAGTAAACCTGCAAGAAAATGGCTCAATAGAAATAATTGCAGGAAAATATGGAGACAAGAAAGGTTCGGCATCTACTTTCAGCCCTGTAAACCTGATGAATGCGAAACTAAAATCCGGCGGAATCGCAGCATTCAGCTTTCCTGCAGAATATAACACTGCAGCTTTGGTGATCGAAGGAAATATTTTAATAAATGGTAAAGAGAATGTCGGGACAGACCACTTCATCTTATTTGAAAATGAAGGTGAAGATTTCACCATCCAAGCTGCTGAAGATTCTATTATTTTAGTTCTCAGCGGAAAACCAATTCATGAACCAATATTTTCTCACGGCCCATTTGTAATGAACACAAAAGAAGAAATCATGCAGGCTTTTGAAGATTTCAACACCGGGAGATTCGGATATCTCGAAGATTAAATTTGGAAGAAATTACAATCTTATAATTTCATTTTTATTAAATTTAAAAAATCATAAAATATGAAACCAGAATTTGAAAATATACCATTAAACAAAAACGAACATAAAAAACGTTTTGAAATAGAAATCAATGGCCATTTTGCTTTCATTGATTTTGTAGAAACCGAAAATCAGATTTCGTTAATCCATACCGAAGCAGAACCAGAGCTTGCAGGAACCGGCTCAGCAACTGCCGTTGTTGAAAAAACACTGGAATACATTAAAAAAAGCAATAAATTACTGTTGCCATTTTGCCCATACGTTTTCGCCTACATCCGAAAACATCCCGAATGGAAAGCAATTGTAGATGAGCATTTTCATACCTATAATCAACTTTAAAAAAATAAAATTATGATGTCAAATATTGGGCTGATCGTTGAAGAAAGAGCCGCAGATATAGGAAATTTCTTGGTAGGCAGACTTCTTCCCTTTCGGGAAAAACGTGCTGTCGGACCTTTTGTTTTTATTGATCATATGGGGCCGACATGTTTAAAAAATCATCAGAATTTTGATGTTCCTCCGCATCCGCATATTGGGCTTTCAACATTGACTTATCTTTTCGAAGGCTCCATTTTTCATCGGGACAGCTTAGGTTCGGCAATTGAAATAAAACCAGGTGCAGTCAATTGGATGACTTCCGGAAAAGGCGTTGTACATTCGGAAAGAACTCCAGAATATTTGAGAAATTCCGATCAGTTTCTTCACGGGTTCCAAATCTGGATCGGGCTTCCGAAAGACCTGGAACAAAGCGAGCCTTCTTTTTTCCATATTGAAGCTGACGAAATCCCTGTCTGGAAAGATGGAGACATACAATACAAACTAATTGCCGGCGAAGCTTTCGGTAAAAAATCAGGTGTTCCTGTTCACAGCCCTTTATATTTTCTTGAAATTAAAGCAGAATCAAGGCAGAAACTGAATATCGGGCATCACCTTTTCGGAGAAGTCGGGATGTATGTTCTCAACGGAACTGTAAATATTGAAGGAAACGATTACGGGACGAAACAGCTGCTGATTGCCAAAAATGCGTCACTTTGCGAGTTCGAGATCGGTGAAAATGCAACAGTTTATCTTTTCGGCGGAGAACCATTTCCTGAAGAACGCCACATTTTCTGGAATTTTGTAAATTCCGACAAAGAAAAAATTGAGGAAGCCAAAGTAAACTGGCACGATCAGAATACAGATGCATTTCCTAAAATTCCGGGTGACGATAAAGAATACGTTCCGCTGCCGAAAGCCATTTTAAACCGAAAATAATCTAATGATGAAAATATTTGCATTTGCAGGAAGCACGTCTTCCACATCTATCAACCGCGAACTGGTAAAGTTTGTTTTAAAAAATTTTGATGAATCGGAAATTAATTTAATTGATTTGAATGATTATTCCATGCCTGTTTTTTCCGTAGATCTGGAGAAAAAAGGCTTCCCTCCCCAAGCACATGAATTTTTGAAAAGAATTGAAGAATGTGATGTAATTATCTGTTCTCTTGCCGAACACAACCGTTCTTACTCTGCTGCTTTTAAAAATATTTTCGACTGGGCTTCAAGAATCAATGTAAAAGTGTGGCAAAACAAAAAAATGTTTTTGATGACAACATCTCCCGGAGGATTTGGCGGAGGAAATGTGATGAATACCGCAAAAACATTTTTCCCGCAATTCGGCGCAGAAATTCTGGAAACATTTTCGCTTCCGAAATTCTATGAAAATTTTGACCTTGAGAGCGGCGTTACGCATCCTGATCTGCTGAATGAGCTTACAGGGAAAATTGAAAATTTCAAAAAATCAATTTAATTGAAAAATGAATTCAGTAAAAGTAAAGGCAACATTAGGAACAACAAAATATTACACTGAAGTAATCGCGGGCGAAAACGCTATAATAACTGATGAACCATTAGAACAAGGCGGGCAGAATAAAGGTTTTAATCCTTACGAAATCCTCGCAGCTTCACTTGCAAGCTGTAAAGCAGCAACTTTGCGGATGTATATTGACAGAAAACAATGGAGAGCAGAAAAAATAAATGTCGAGGTTGAACTTGAAAATTATCCGCAAACCAAAACAGCCGTTTTCACCGCAAATATTAGTTTTGAAAATGCTGATCTGGATAAAGAAAAGCTGGAAAGGCTTCATGCAATTGCAAACGCTTGTCCCGTTCATAAAATATTGACCAATTCGATTGAAATTCAAACCAAATTCTTATAAAAAATGATACAAGTAAAACAAAACAATAACGAAAAAAACGGTGAATTTGAGGCTTTTTTTGACGGAAAGCACGCCGGATTAATGACGTATACCTGGGCAGGAAACGATAAATTCATCATCGATCATACAGAAGTCGAACCCGCATACAACGGAAAAGGTGTCGGAAAAGAAATGGTTTTGTCAGCCGTAGATTTCGCAAGAAAAAATCATATTAAAATCATTCCGCTTTGTCCTTTTGCAAAAGCAACTTTTCAGAGAAACGAAGATTTGCAGGATGTTTTGGCTTAAGTTATAATATACCCTTTGGAAATATTTTCAAAGGGTTTTCTTTTGGAATTCATTCAAACAGCTATATTTGTGAAAATTAAATTTCAGCATGAATTCAGGAACGATCCTTTTGCTTTTTGTGTTTGTTTACTTTATCGGCCTTTTGGTTATTTCTTATTTTACCAGCCGTAATTCTGACAATCAATCATTTTTCATCGGGAACAAAAAAAGCAAATGGTGGCTCGTCGCATTTGGAATGATCGGAACGAGTTTAAGCGGCGTTACCTTTATTTCAGTTCCCGGAACTGTAGGAAAAATGACCGGCAGCGAATATATATTCGGCGGTTTTGAATACTACATGATGGTTATCGGGTTTTTCATCGGCTATTTCATTGTTGCTGCGATTTTACTGCCATTATATTACAAAATGAATCTTACATCGATTTACACCTATCTCGGAAAAAGATTCAATGTAGAAGCACACAAAATCGGTTCGATTTTTTTCATTATTTCAAGGGCGATCGGAGCAACAGCGAGACTATATCTTGTAGTGAATGTATTGCAGATTTTTTTGCTTGAAGGTTTAGGCGTTCCGTTTTGGCTGACTGCGATGGTGCTTTTATTAATGGTACTTTTATACACTTTCGAAGGCGGTGTGAAAACAATTGTAATTACAGATACTCTTCAGACTTCATTCATGATTATCAGCCTTGTTGCCTGTATTTTTTATATTCTGAGCAATCTGAATATTTCTTTTGGAGAAGCGTACACCATTTTAGAACAGAAAAATTATACTCATTTTATCAATTTAGATCCTAACTCCAAAACATTTTTCCTGAAGACAATTCTTGGAGGAATATTTATCACCATTGCAATGACAGGGCTTGATCAGGAAATGATGCAGAAAAATATTTCGGTAGATAATCTGCAAAATTCTAAGAAAAACATGCTCACCTTTGCAGGAACTTTACTTTTTGTGAACTTAGCGTTTCTTTTTCTTGGCGGCCTGCTTTATCTTTTTGCATTGCAAAATGGTGCAGAATACGGATTGGCAAAATCTGAAACAATTACCAACATTTTCGGCTTCAAAGATGCTGCCGGAAATATCAACAATATAATGGGCGACGATCTTTTCCCTGCGTTATCGCTGCAAGGATATTTTCCGATGGCGATTTCAATTATTTTTATCATTGGGCTTATTTCAGCATTATTTCCTTCTGCTGATGGTGCATTGACAGCCGTTACAAGTTCGTATTGTGTTGATTTGCTTAATCTAAACGAAAATAAAACCAAGACAGAAAAAGAGAAAAAACATCTCCGCATGAAGGTTCATTTGACTTTTACGGTTGTCTTCTTCATTCTCATAATGGTTTTCAAGGCGCTCAATGACAAGTCGATCGTTTATCTGATTATGGAAGTCGCAGGCTACACTTACGGACCGCTTTTGGGGCTTTTTGCCTTTGGAATTTTTACAAAATATCAGATCACCAAAAAATATTCAATCCTTACCGTTACTATTTTAGCGCCAGTTTTCACTTACATTCTCAATACATTGGTGACGAACTATACCAATTACAGAATTGGTGTAGAACTCATTATCCTTAACGGATTGCTCACCTTTATCGGACTTTGGCTGATCAGAAAAAAATAATATTTAAACCTTAAATTACACACAATCTTATGAAAAAACTATTTTTATTTTCCGTTTTATTTTTAGGAATACAACTGATTTCTGCTCAGGAAAATTTTGAAATTTCTACATTAAGAATCGGCCCCTTTTCTCTGAAAATGGACGTTTCAGAAGCTGATAAAATCGCAGGCAAAAAATTGAAAGCCACAGATTATGATTCTCCGCAGCAAATCAATTATAAAGGTGAAATTTTTAAAATTTATATTTATGGAAGTTATTCCGATTCTTCTAAAGATGAGAGAAACATTGGTTCTATTTCTACCACCAGCAAAAAATTCCGTACAAAAAGCGGAATGGGCGTCGGCTCTACAAAAGACGAACTTCTAAATACGTACAGAAATTACCCGAATTTTGAATTCTATACCCCAAAAGACGATAATGATAAATACATAACCAGTGAAGGCTATTTCCAGCTTCGGGACAACGAAGCTTATACCATGCTTTCATTTAAACTTGTTAATAATATCGTTACTGAAGTATCCGTTTTTTATAACGAAGGATGCTGATTTTAATACATTTATAATCAACCCAATTCCGGCAAAAATTGTCGGAATTTTCATTTTCAAAAACCATCAGAAAATCGTATTTTCGCCAGACATAAATCAAATCTAATGAGCAAAAGTATTGAAGAGCTGAAATCTCTTACAACACAAATCCGCAGAGACATTCTAAGAATGGTAAATGCTGTAAACTCCGGACATCCTGGCGGAAGCCTTGGCTGTACAGAATATTTTACCGCACTGTACGGAAAAGTAATGGAATACCAACTTCCTTTCACAATGGAAGGGAAAAATGAAGATCTTTTTTTCCTTTCAAACGGGCACATTTCCCCGGTTTTCTACTCTACCTTGGCAAGATTCGGATTCTTCCCTTATGAAGAATTGAAAACGTTCAGAAAGCTGGATTCCAGATTACAGGGACATCCAACCACACATGAAGGGTTACCCGGAGTACGCGTAGCTTCAGGATCTTTAGGACAAGGATTATCGGTTGCTATTGGTGCTGCACTTGGGAAAAAACTGGATGGAGACAAAAATCTCGTATATTCTCTCCACGGAGACGGAGAATTGCAGGAAGGCCAGATTTGGGAAGCTTTGATGTACGCCGCTCACAACAAAGTTGACAATCTAATCTCAACCATTGATTATAATAACCGCCAGATTGATGGTGATGTAGATAAAGTGCTCTCTTTAGGCAATCTTCATGCTAAGCTTGAAGCTTTTGGATGGACTGTTCTTGAAGAAAAAAACGGAAACGATCTTGAAGCGGTAATTGCAATTCTTGAAAGAGCAAAAGCAGAAACCGGTCACGGAAAACCTATTGCTATTATCCTTCATACAGAAATGGGATTCGGTGTAGATTACATGATGGGAACTCACGCATGGCAC
>DAMDNI010000029.1:10182-17891 GCA_032083825.1 Bergeyella sp.
CGGAAAAGCACCAAATGCTGAGCAATTGGAAAGCGGATTAAAACAGCTTTATCTTGAAGCTCCCTCAGATTACTAATGATAAAATGTAATTGGTAATACGTAATCTTAAATTATATTATTTAGAAAAAATGAAATATTCATATACAGAAAAAAAAGATACAAGAAGCGGATTCGGAGCCGGTTTGGCAGAATTAGCTGATAAAAATCCTAATGTAGTAGCACTTTGTGCAGACCTTATCGGTTCCCTAAAAATGGAAAAATTCATTGAGAAAGCACCGGAAAGATTCTTTCAGATGGGAATTGCAGAGGCTAATATGATGGGTGTTGCTGCAGGTTTGACAATCAATGGAAAAATTCCTTTTACCGGGACTTTTGCCAACTTTTCTACAGCAAGAGTTTATGATCAGATTCGCCAATCTATCGCATATTCCGGGAAAAATGTGAAGATCTGTGCTTCTCACGCAGGCTTAACTTTGGGAGAAGATGGTGCAACACACCAAACGCTTGAAGATATCGGAATGATGAAAATGCTTCCGGGAATGACTGTCATCAATACTTGCGACTATAACCAGACAAAAGCTGCCACCTTAGCAATTGCTGATTTCGAAGGCCCAGTTTACCTTAGATTTGGAAGACCAGTTGTTCCGGTTTTTATTCCGGAAGATATGCCTTTCGAAATCGGGAAAGGAATTCTTTTACAGGAAGGAACCGATGTAACGATCGTAGCAACAGGACATCTGGTTTGGGAATCTCTTCTTGCTGCTGATGAATTAGAGAAAGAAGGAATCTCTTGCGAGGTTATTAACATTCATACCATTAAACCTCTGGATGAAGAAATTATTTTGAAATCCGTTGAAAAAACAGGTAAAATTGTTACTGCGGAAGAACACAATTATTTAGGCGGTTTAGGAGAATCTGTAGCCGGAATGCTGTCGCAAAAAAGACCTACAAAACAGGAATTTGTTGCAGTGAATGATACTTTCGGGGAATCAGGAACTCCTGAAGAACTGATGCACAAATATAAAATCGATTCTTTTGCTGTAAAAGAAGCAGTGAAAAGAATTCTAGACAAATAAATAAAATCCGCCAATAAATTGGCGGATTTTTTATTTTGAATGTAATGCAAATTTATTGGTGGTGTAAGTATTCAGGATGAATACCATCCAGATCAGCTGCAAAATCAGCAGACCAAGAAAAAAGCGGGTTTCTCCAGCCGCAGGAAAGAACAGGAATTTGATATAAATACTGACAAAAAGAAATGCTGCAAAAACTTTATCCCAATTTTTTCCTGAAAAAAACAAACTGACACCGAACATTCCAACCGCAGCTAATGTTACTTTTTTAAAATTCATCAGGTTCCCAAGAACAATATTGCCATAATCTTTAAAAGTAAAATCTGCTTCTTCTGAAGTGATTTGTAATCTCCTGTGGATAAAGCTGTCATAAAACACCTCTTTCCAGCCTGGATATTGATAAAATTTGATTAAAAGCAAATAGATAACAACAGCAAAGCATCCGTACAAAATCATTTCAAAACGGACTTTTTTCATTGTAAAAAAATCATAGAAAAATTTTAAAACATAATAGCAAAGTACAAAAACGAGATAATCCGGACGAATTAAAATAAGGTTGATTAAAATAATAAATTCCAATAAAGAAGGATATTTTTTTAATACTGAATATAAAAAAAGAATTAAAAAAAATACTGAAAACATATCCGGAGTTGTAGTATAACTCAAATGCCGAAAATCTGGCAAAAGCATAATTCCTGCTGTAAATATTACACTTAGAAAGCTTTGTTTAGGCATTACTGTTGTAAAAATACAATATAGAAATACAGAAGTTACAAAAAACAGGATCAGATTCGGGATTACAGTGGACAAAGCTGCTGAAAATCCTAACTTGTAAAAAGCATAAATAACCGCATTATAAGAAAGCTTAACCTGATAATATGGGATTTGCCCATAAAAAGATTCCGGAGATTTTGCAAAACTTGCGCGGGCAATATTCACTTCATTTATCCCGATAATTTTTTCATATTCTTCTTTGCTGGCTTCTTTTCTCAGGGAAGAATATGTTTTTTTGTGGATTTCATCTTTATTTCCCGGGAATTCAGTTTCGTATAAACAGCCGATATATCCCGGCATATCCCAATCATATTCCCTCTTTTCATAATTAAAATAAGTAAGAGCTGCCGAAAACAGAATAATAATTAGTAAACCATAATATTGATGAATTTTCACAGCCATTTAAAATTTTATTTTTTAAACACAAAATATACTGCGAGAATCAGGCAGATTGCTGCATAAATATGATTTACGTTCAGTTCCATCGTTTTGAAAAAAAGCTTCGCAAATAAAACAAAAACAACTAATGTGATAACTTCCTGGATTACTTTCAGCTGAAAAAGATTGAAAGGTCCTCCGTTTCCCACAAATCCCATCCTGTTTGCCGGAACCTGAAACATGTATTCAAATAAAGCCAAACCCCAGCTCAGAAAAATAACCGTAAAAATCCCGGCTTTTTTCAGCCATCCAATTTCTTCCAGCTTCAAATGCCCATACCAGGCTAATGTCATGAAAATATTGGAAATAATGAGAAATAGAATCGTAAAAAGTCCCTTATTCATTTCCGTAAAAATCATTTGAAAACACTCCATCTCGGAATAATAACCAGAAGACCTGCCGCAAAATAAACAAACAAAAGGTTAAGATCAGAAAGAAGCATCGTGGAAAGATAAAAATTATGCATGGTAAAATGCGTTATAACCATTAAAGGAAATAAAATGGCTCCCAACTTCCTGTAAAAGTAAATTAAAACAATAGAAACTACAATCAGCAGGTCTACCGAAAAAATAATCCAGAAAAAAAAGTCAGGAACGCCGGTATCTTTTCGTTGTGAATAATGCAGCAAATCTGTATTCACACTTAAAAAAAATACGGGAAGCAATAATATCAGGGCAATATAAAAAAATTTGGATCTTTTGATTAAAGGTTGGGAATGGTTTTCTTCCATGCTGTTAAATTTCTGCTCAAAATTATTTAAAATACATCAGGAAATAAAAAAAACTTTTGAAAAATTTCAAAAGTTCTTAGTTCTATTTTGTAAAGAAAGATTAGATCGTTACCGCGTCAATAAGGCGGTTTTTATCACTTAGGAATTCTTCCATAGAGATCATACTTTCTGTTCTCATTACATCTTGAATATCATCGATCTGATAGATGATTCTTTTTGCGTCATCAGTGTTTTTTGCTCTCACTTTACAGAAAATATTGTATTTTCCTGAAATTACAGAAGCTTCGATAACATTAGGAATAGTGGTTAATTCTTTCAAAACATCCTGCGTTCTGTTGGATTTTGTTAAAAGTATCCCGATAAAAGCAGTGAAATGATAATCTAGTTTACCATAATCAATGTTAAGTGAAGAACCCAGGATAATTCCTGCGTCTTCCATTTTCTTTACTCTTACGTGGATTGTTCCGGCAGAAACATCCATTTGCTTAGCAATTTCCGTAAAAGGCATTCTTGTGTTTTCTACTAAGAAATCTAGAATTTTTTTGTCAATTTCGTCAAGTTGATAGTTCATTTTTTTTTGAAATTAGATTATAAATATGTTAATAATCTCTGGGGATTTTTGCAAATTTACAAAAAATAAATAAAATTAAAAAATCATAATGAAAATTAACTAATATTTAACTATTTCATAAATAACACTGTGAAATTGCTATTTTATAGAATCTTTTTTAATGGAATCTCTTTTTAAATTCGGATTTCTTTTGAAGAATTTTTTGTTTTTTCCTTTCCTTTTGAAGATTGTATTGAAACTTTTGCTATAAACTACCCCAATTCCGTAACTTTGGTTGGCGCTTGCATTTCCTGCAGGTGTTCCTGTCGCCATTCCGATGTTGGATGGTTTGGAATAAGCTCTTAAAAGCCGGGTTCCGTCATTCTTTTTAGACCAGTCATATTCTATAGTTCCTTCTCCTGAAAGATAGTTTTGCGCCGTATTATCCGTTCTTGAAATCGGAATTCCAAAGCCGGTTTTCACATTGATTCTTGGGGAAAGTGCAAAACTTACGCTTGCATTGGCACGGTCTGCAGTGTTAGACGCATCATCACCTGTCAAATAATTAAGATCAACCTGAAATTCATTGCTGATCGTATTAAGAACTGAGCCTAATTGCTTGAAAAGCATATTGTAACCCGTATTTTCAACAGTACTTCCGACAACATTATAGTTGGAATTGGTAACATTAAAGCTATTAAGAACCAAAACAGAACCGAATTGGATAACTTTTTCGTCCTCATTCGTCATTTTTTCTGCAAGAGCGTCTCTCAATTGGCTGGAAACATCCTGAGCCACAATTCCCAGTTCTATATTAGGATTATTTAGTTTTTGGGTGATTTTTGTAGTCAGCTGCACATTGATTGGCGGAAGGCTTCCCATGTTCAGATATTGTCCGGCATTTGTTACCGTTCTGAGATAAAAGGCATTAATATCAAGATCAGGGCTCATGGCATCACCATCCCAGCGAATATTACTTCCTTTCGCAATCTGGAATTTTCTTTCCAGAATCGCCTTGGAAACAAAAGTCCCGTTATCTACAATATAATTGCCGTTCATAGAAATATTTCCGTTACGGGCCATGGTAAACCTCAGTGCATCCGCAGTTCCTCTCACCGTAATATCTCCGATATCATCTCCAACCAGCACGTTTACTGTTGTTCCTTTATCCACCGTAACATTGAAGTCAAGATTCATATTCGCACCTGATTTTTTCTTTTCTTCAAGAGTGATTTTCCCGGAAGTATCTTCTTTCAGAAACCTCAGCATCTTAAATTCTTCAACATTTGAAGTCGAATTGCTGTTAAATGTAAACACGGAATTATTAAGGGTACGCATATTCGGTGTAGAAATATTCAGGGAAGTAACCGGGCCGTCCACGAACAAATCTCCCTGACCATAAACTCTTCCCCAAAACAGGTCAAAATCTTTCTGCTCGGTATTCAGAAGCATTAAATTATCCGCTCTCATTACAAGGTTGACACCCATTGATGCTAAAGTTTCAAACTGTATAGCTCCGGAAATAGAACCTTGCGAATTGTTCCTCCCATCTTTCACACGAATGTCATTCAGAATTGCCAAACCTTTGGAAAGTGGAATTACCGTATCGTCAAAAGAATAATCTACTCCGGTAAAATTAAGTTTCAGCCCAAAACCTTTCAGAGCAATATCTCCTGTATAATCAACGCTGTCTGTAGTTCCTGAAATTTTGAGGTCTCCGGTCGCCTTTCCTCTCATATTACTGAAAACCCCATTCACAAAAGTCTGTGAAAAAGCCAGATCAAAATCATTCAGTTTCGCATCAAGATTTAGACTTGGTGAAGGTGTATTATTGTCAACTGTCCCTTTAACGAGCAAATTATTATCACCAAGAAGACCTGTAGAAACCACTTTTGCTTCGATATCATAAACATTGGGAACCGAACTGCTTTTGGCATCAATAATCACATTTCCGAGATCCTGGTTATTCATTTTAATGCCATCAACTTTAAAATCAATGATAGGGATTAAATTTTCTTTATCTTTTTTAAGGCTTATCGAACCGTTTGCAAGTCCATTAATTTCATTTGGATTGCCGGAAGTCTGCATATCAAAAATTTTCGAAATCTGGAAATTTTTGACATCGGCATCAACCTCAAAATTATCGCCAGACTTGAATACAGAATTTTTCACCAAAACCTCGCTGTCATCTGAATAAACCCTTAAATTTTTAATCAAAAAATCACTCGTTTTTTTCCGGTAAGTAATGGAATGGTTTAACTCTTCACTCGTATCAACATTCCATGCGACATTATTAAACTTCACCTGCGTCGGCTCGAATCTGAAAACATAATCTCCAAATTCATCGGTTGCCTGGTTGATATTGACGGTGTATTCCTTGAGTTTTTCATTCAGTTCATCTTCCGGATTCCCATGTTTGAAGTTGGTCGCAATATGCAGAAGCTGCCCTGTTTCGTTTCTACCGCTTAATGTAATATCTTTGAGAACGTTCTGTTTGTACTGAACTCTGTCAATTCTCGCAAAAATCTGTTCGCTTAAATTTTCAGTATTAATTCTCACTACAAAATTATCGATCGTGGCAATATCATCACTTTGCGAAATATTCTGGTCATCATCATCAAGGGCAATGACATCCGGAATTTCTTTAATTACAGGCTTTTTGGATAATGAATATTGTAGTCCTGCGGATTCTACATTCAGGACAAGATTATTGGTATCTCCGTTATAGCCTGCATTCACAGAAGCTCCGTTTGGCAATTGAAGATCCGGAAGAAAATAGCTGACCAAGCCTTGCTGGACATTGAAATCTGCGTTAAATCTCTGGCCTTTATACAATTTTCTCGGAGGTGGGCCAACTAAGATTCTGCCCAGCCCGTTTTCTACCATTCCTGCTAAATCTCCCAAATTGTATTTCCCTGAAATCTGCCCCTGGACAATTCCCGGGACATCAGCAGAAACAATGCGGTTTCCGTTATCAAAATATGCTTTTATTTTTCCGTTTGCAACGTGATAATTTTGTTTGCCGTTGGTAAATCTTACATTGTTTAAATCTGCATCCAGATTCATGTCATTGATATTGGACATGGCTATTTTACCTTCAACATTCCCGCTGAAAACCTGGCTTCCGGTCTGGCCTGTAAAATAATTGACATTAAGATAATCAATATTTGCTTTAATATCCGCTAAAATTTTTGAGGTCCGGAAATCAATAAGCCCTTTTACATTTGCTTTTGCCTGCTCATCATTCACATTGATAATTCCGTTGTAAGTCCTGTGGTCAAGAAGCCCGTCTAAATGAATATTGTTGATCTCCTTGTCAAGAATAACGATTTTGGAAATATCAGATTTTGTTTCCAGGCGTATTTTATTAACATCGAAACTCTGTCCTTTAAGATTAAATTTCCCACTGATCAAGCCGACTTGCTTGCTTTTTGTAATCACAGAAGTATTAAGATCGTTCACTTCTGCAAAGCCGGAATATTTCGGTAAATCTGTACTGAAATCCGTCAGTGAAAAATTGCTGATTTTTGCCTGTCCAATTCCGGTAATCAGATTTCCGGATGATACAAAAACCTGTTTTGGAGTAACGCGAGCAGCACCATTATATTTTAATCTTCCGAAATCATCTGCAAAATTTTTCATTTTGGATGAAATGAATGAAGGCATCATCGCCTTGAGATCTGTATATGTGAAATCGGTGGAAATCTTATTGGATTCTATGAAAAAGTTTCCTTTTAGAATGTCTTTAACCTTAATCTTTTCTGTTCTTATATTAACTTGAGGGTTTCTGATAAGAAAATTTTCCAACTGAAAATTGTTTAGCGGCCCAGCCATTTTTCCTGAAATATTCACAGGATCAAAATTGTCCCAGTTGGTAACAAAATAACTGATATCATATCCGCTGACCTGGCTTCCAGATACCAGATTCATATCCCATTTTACTTTATTGGTAAAATCGCTCCATTTACCATTATTAAGATTGAATTTCAGATCTCCCTGCAAAAGCGAATGGTCAGTATTCAAGGTAAGGTCATTCAGGAACAGGAATTGTTTGTTAAGTGTGAGATTCGTAGAAAAAGTTTCCACAAAATGTTTCTTTCCCCAGCGTTCTGTCGTAAATCGAAGATTATTGATCTGTGCAAAA
>DAMDNI010000029.1:17901-20146 GCA_032083825.1 Bergeyella sp.
AAAAACGTTCGGCCCTTTTACACGAAGCTCAGGAACAATGAGGCTTAAATTATTCGCAGTAAGCCATTTTCCGGCTTCACCCGTACTGTTTTGATTTACAATAGAAACCTTCGAGTCTGTAATAAATATCCTTGATTTTAACTGAAAAGGCTCTTTTTTTGTACTTGGTTTGCCAGAATCGAAGAGATCAACAAAACGGATAAAATTAGAAATACTGTCTCCTTTATAAGTGATCACCTTCATATCCATCTTATCCAAAGACATAGACTGAAACTGAAGATTCCTTGAATTGCTAATGATCGAAAACCAGTCGGAATCTGCATATAATTTTTCAGCTTTCAGAAAAGGAAAACTTTTATAATCTTTTACTTTAAGGTTATAAATATAAACATCTCCGAAATAACTCACATCTACACTATCAAAAGCAATCTGGGATTTCAGGTCATCATTCAGTTTTGAAATGACTTTTTGGGCGGCCCAGTTTTTAGTGGCTGGAAGATTAACAATGATTAAAAAGGAAACAACAATGAATAAAGACAACCAAAATAAAACCTGCAGAAGTTTTGCCCACCATTTCACACTTACTACATCTCTTGCAGCCTGACCTACAAATTCTCCTGCGGTTTCTACAGGATGTTTAATTGCATCGCCGGCAAGCTCCGCAGCTTCTTTTACCGTTTCCTGAACATTTTCAACCCCCTTTTGTACAGAGTCGCCAATGTTTTTGGATACAGATTTTTTATTTTCGTTTTCGTTATTATTCTCTAAATTTGCCATACTTATGAGCGAGCCAATAATTCTAGGTATTGAGTCATCTTGTGATGATACTTCTGCAGCAATAATCAAAGGAAATCAGATTCTTTCCAATATCGCTGCCAATCAGGCTATTCACAACGAATATGGAGGTGTTGTTCCTGAGCTTGCTTCACGTGCTCATCAGCTGAACATCATTCCTGTTATTGAGAAATCCATCTCGAAAGCAAATATACTACAAAATGATATTTCTGCGATAGGTTTTACGCGAGGTCCCGGACTTTTAGGTTCACTTTTAGTAGGAACTTCTTTTGCAAAATCGCTGGCCATGAGCCTTAACATTCCTATTATAGAGGTTAATCACCTTCAGGCTCATATTTTGGCGCACTTCATCGACGATGCAAATCCTGTGCCGCCTACATTCCCTTTTTTATGCCTTACCGTAAGCGGCGGACATACCATGATCGTTGTAGTAAAAGATTATTTCGATATGGAAATCATCGGGAAAACTACCGATGATGCAGCTGGCGAAGCATTTGACAAAATCGGAAAAATATTTGATCTGGATTATCCTGCGGGGCCGATTGTAGACAGGCTCGCAAAAGAAGGCAATGAAAATGCTTTCAAATTCAATAAGCCGAGATTGGATAACTACGACTATTCTTTCAGCGGAATTAAAACTTCCGTTCTGTATTTTATTCAGAAGGAAGTGAAAAAAAATCCAGATTTTATTAAAGAAAATCTGAACGATCTTTGCGCATCCGTACAGAAAACGATTGTCGATACTTTAATGGAAAAACTGGAAAAAGCATCGAAAGAATTAGGGATTAACGAAGTTGCCATTGCCGGCGGAGTTTCTGCAAATTCCGGGCTGAGAAATGCCATGAAAGAAAAAGCAGAAACCTCAGGCTGGAACATTTATATCCCAAAATTCGAATACACTACAGATAACGCCGCAATGATCGCAATGGTCGCAAAACTAAAATACGAAAAAGGAGAATTTGCAGATCTTTCCGTTTCTGCAACGGCGAGATATGAGATGTAAATGGAATTGGAAAGGAACACCATATTTTAATTCGAGTTTTATAGCTTAAACTCAATCTTTCATTATTAAAATTTGAATTTTTATCATCAATCGATATTAATGGCGTTAGCGTTTAAAAATAAATTTTAAACAAATTCTTTTATATCTGTACTTATTTTACCTCACACTTATTCGTCTAAAATTATTATTTTTGTGTTCTTATAAAACTCAAAAACATTATGGCATCAGGCTTTTTCGCAATTTTAGATGATATTGCAGCATTAATGGACGATGTAGCTGTTACCAGCAAAATCGCTACAAAAAAAACAGCAGGAATTTTAGGCGATGATCTTGCTGTAAATGCAGAAAAAGCAACCGGATTTCTTTCCTCAAGAGAAATCCCTGTACTTTGGGCAATTACGAAAGGGTCTTTCATCAACAAGCTTATTATTTTACCTGTTGTTTTTC
>DAMDNI010000030.1:0-8347 GCA_032083825.1 Bergeyella sp.
TTGGATTGGATGATGGATAATGAATAAATACTGTTCAGTGCATTGAAAAAAAAGTGCGGATTGATCTGTTCCCGCAGGATTTTCAGTTCGCTGGATTGTCTTTCGAATTCGAGTGCTTTGATCATTTTTTCGTTTTCAAGCCATTTGTCGACAAAGAAAAGCAGAGTGCTGAAAATGATTGAAAAAAGCCCGATTTTGAAAAATATATCATGAAAATTCAATCCCCGGTCAATTCTCATCATTCTTCCGTGTCTCGGGAAATCTTTTGGCGGAAACGGCGGGTGATGAGGCATTGGCGGAAGAAAGAAGATCATCAGGCTTACATATAAAACAGCAAACGAAATGACGATTATAAGAATGGTGCTTGGCTTTTGCTTAATAATATAGGGCAGAAATATGCAGTAATTCAGGTAGAAAAAAGTAATGGAAACCAAAAATATTTTCAGGTTGGTCAGAAGCAGAAAATTTCCGAAAACAGAATAATCCATAATCAATTTAAAGAAAATGAGGATCATCCAGATTACGAAATGGTAGATGTATATGGTTTTTATCCGTTTCAGAAACGTTTTCATGTGAGGTGCTTGTTTTTCTTTTTTAAAGGGCAAAATTCCTCCAATGAAAATATTGAAGGAATTATTGCACATTAAAATGGGGAGGCGTATTCAATCTTCATCGAGTCCAGCTCCTGCGCCGAAATCCTTGGCAAGGATAATTTCCCCATTTTTTTTACTGCAAGATCAGCGGTTTTACGTGCCTGAATACTGTCTTTAAAAGGCTGTTCGCCCTGTATAGCAGGAATATAAGGCTGGTTGATCACAACTTTCCGGTTTTTTATGATTTGGTAACCGTATCCGGAATCTTGCCTGGTGATTTTAATATCAAAATTACTGTTGTTCTTTTTCTGACATGAATTTAAAAATAGTATTGAGCAAAACAATAATTTCCAATAATTTCTAGTCATCATCATTCTGGCTTTCTGTTGGATGGAATACCCAGATATCGTCAAAATATGATGAGCCGCTGTTTCCTGTAACAACATATCCGTAATTTCCTAAAGAAAATGCACAGGCACTTTCTCTGGAAGATCCTTCAAATCCTGTTCTCTCGGTCCAGTCATCTGTTGAAGGATTATATTCCCATGTTGTATTCACTACGCCGCTTACAGATCCTGTGGAAACATATCCTAACCCTGCAGCCGCAAAAGCAGCAGTTGATGCACGGTTTTGTGAATCATCATCATTGCTGGTATCTGCTTTTCTCGTCCATGTTTCTGATGAAGGATCGAATGCCCAGAAATCAGAAACTAAACTTCCGTTGTTGGTACCAAATCCGACATATGCGATATTGTTGATTACAAAAGCAGCTCCGTCTCTTCTTTTGGCTCCTCCAAGGCTGACGATGGAACTCCACGTTGAGTTGGCTTCATCGTATTTATAAAAATCTTTCAGTTCGCTGCTGTCATATCCTGTTCCTACATAACCGTTATTTCCGATTCCAAAAGCTAATGCTGCATATCTTCCTGTTCCAGGGAAATCATCAATCTGAGCCCATGAGTTGGAAGACGGGTCGTATTTATAAAAATCTTTCAGTTTGTTTAACCCGTCATATCCTGTTCCTACGTAACCATAAGAATTGGTGGCAAAACCAACTGCTGAACTTCTTTTAACTCCTGGAAAATCTGCTTTCTGAGTCCATGCATTCAGATCAGGATCATAGCTCCACAAATCATTATAATAATATTCTCCATCGTATCCTCCGGTTAAATATCCCTTTCCGTTTACTACAAATGCAGAAGCGTTGGAACGCGGTTTACCATCCAAATCAGAAACCCTAACCCAGTTTCCGACTAATTCATCATCATCGTCATTTCTACAGCTTGATACTAAAAATATTCCTGCGATAGCAAGAGCCAAGACCGAAAGTTTGTTATTCATTCTTTTTTTTGTGCAAATAAATTTCATTCTCAACTCTTTTGAAAATTTTTTAGACGAACAGGTTTTTTTTGTCGGTGAATCATTGTTTTTTTTCGATGGATTGTAAGAGTTCTTTAAAATCAGGACACGTCTATAAAAACATTGTTTTGGTCGAAAACTAATGGCCAATGGGAGAATAAATTTTATGTCAAGGCTGTGCTCAGCGTATGTTTACAGAAAAAAAATGTACAAATATCTTTTGTTATGTATTTCGGTGCTGCTTTTATTTTCCTGTGAAAGAGAAAGCAACACTTATGAAGTTGGAAGCTCCTGGATGTCCTCCCAATCCAAAGTAGTGATGATTGATACTCTTACATTGAAGATGTCTACGGTAATGATGGATTCAGTGGTAACTTCGGGAAAGAGTGCAATGCTGGTAGGAAATATTAAAGACAATACATTTGGCCAGGTCAATTCTTCCTCTCTTTTTGAGCTGACACCTGAAAGCTACACTCTTACATCTTCCACGAATGCAGTTTTCGATTCTATAGTGATGTATCTTACAAATACTGATTTTTATTATGGTGATACACTTAAAACATTTAAGATGAATGTGTACCCACTGGAAAAAAGAATTCGTCTCAATAATGGTTATCTTTATAATAAAAGTAATTTTAGTTATTCTTCAAATTCTATCGGTAGTGCAGAATTTTATCCAAGGCCGCAAACAGACAGCAGTTTTGTGAAAATAAAGCTCGATCATTCTTACGGGCAGAATATTTTTAATCTTTTAAAAAGCAAAGATGCCAACAGCCAGGAATATTTCCTGAATTTTTATAAAGGTCTGGCATTAGTTCCTTCTTCGGATAATAATGCGATGCTGCGTTTTGGAATAAGTTCTTCATACCAAGTACAGATCAGCAACAGTACAAAAGAAAAGGTTTCAAATGTGGTTCGGATGTATTATCATACAACTTCCGAAAACGGAACAGAACAGGTAAAATATACATTGGATATTAATCCCAGCAGTACTTATCAGTACAATAAAATCCAAAGTGATTTCACCGGATCGGAGCTTGCCAACCTGACTCCCAAAAATCCGATTCCTTCAAAAGATTTAGGCAACAAAACTTATCTCATGGCAGGAATAGGAGTCTATACAAAAGTCGAAATCCCTTATCTCAAAACTCTTAAAGATGCCTTTGAAAATTATAAGATTATCAGTGCCACACTTTCATTAAGTCCTGTTGCCGGATATTATTCTGACAAATTTTATAATCCCAGCCCGCTATATTATTATTGGGGTGACAAATCCAACCAAATTGTTTCGAGTTTTTATGATTCTGACGGAACTACGGAAGTGAGTGTCAGTTTATCAGATAACAGCGAGTTTCAAAGTGATTTCGCCTATGATTTTTCTATGCTGACGTATGTGAATACAATCTTATCGGAAACATCCACTTCCAACTATAATGTAATGATTTATCCGTCTAATTACACAGATGTGCTTTCCGGGAAGGCGATTGTCGGAGATCAAAAAAATGGCACCAATCCTGCCAAACTCAAAATTTATATGTTAGGCTATTAAATTTCAGAATTTTATGTATCAAAAACTCAATATAGCAATTGTACTTTTTGTTTGTATGGTTGCACAGAAAATATCTGCGCAGAACTCTTCGCCTTATTCATATTTTGGAGTCGGGATGTTTAATAATGTTGATAATGCCAGAAATGTTTCATTAGGAAATACCGGTATTGCTTTGGAAGCACCGGATTATATCAATTCCAAAAACCCAGCTTCGATGACAGCAATTTCCACAAAAAATGTCGTTTTCGATGTCAGCGGAATGTTGAAATACAATACCATTACCAGCAATTTGGGAGAAGATAAGAGGTTTAATGCCAATTTTACAAATCTCGGCCTTGCAATGAGGGTTTCCGATAAATTTTTTATTGGAGCAAGCGTGCAGCCAACCACAACTACTGATTATAAAATAGAATCCACAATTCCTATTGAAGGAACTTCCTCAGTATATCCTATTACTTATGAAGGAAGCGGAGGAATTACAAATCTGGGAGTCAATCTGGCCTATAAAATCAATAAAAACTGGAGTGTAGGTGGAAATGTCAAAAATAATTTCGGAACAATTATCCGTAAAGAAATTATCACAACCAGTTCCGAAATGGAGATCAGCCGGAACGAAAGATATACCGGGTTCAGCTACGGTTTAGGAACACAGTACAGCCAGTATTTTACCAAAAGCAGGCTGCAGCTTACGTTGGGAGCAATTATTAATTTTGAAAGTAAACTCACCTCGAATGGTGAAGCCGTTTATACAGAAAACAGAGATTATACCAATAGTGTTACCACAAGTCTGGCTTCTAAAAACTCTTCCATGCCTTTGGAAAAAGGGATTGGGATCGGACTCCTCAAAAATGACCGTTACCGAGTAACATTCGATTTCACACAACGCGATTGGAATAAAGTGAATAACACCACAACTTCAGAGAAATATTACAAGCAGAATGTATATGGTTTCGGTTTTGAGCTTTTGCCGGAAAGGAAAAATGTTCAGACGTTGGCAGAAGCGCTTGTATATCGCTTTGGCGTAAACTATGATACAGGATATTATAAAATTAACAGCAGACAGATTGATAAATTTGAAGCGACTGTAGGATTGGGAATTCCGTTAAATAAAATAGTCCTGAATCTCAATTACGGCTACGGAATCCGCGGCGTTCAGGAAAGCCTTCCGATAAAAGAAAATTATCACATGTTTAACCTGAGTATCAATTTCCTCGATACGTGGTTTATGAAACGACACATCGATTAAGCTCTCAATACCGCATCATTGCGGTATTTTTTATTTAGCATATTTAGTTGATAGATAAATTGAATGCAAGAATTCAATCAAACGTTTGATTGTTTTGAAAATTTATTTACATTTGCACCCGAAAATCGCCAAAATTATGATTTCAAAAGAAGAAAATATTTTACTAAGTGCTGAAAAAATCTTTGCAGAAAGAGGCTTTCGCGGAACTTCAACCCGGGAGATTTCCAAAGCTGCGAACGTGAATGTTTCAATGATTTCCTATTATTTCGGATCCAAGGAAAAACTTTTTGAAAAAATCTTTGATTATCGCATGAACGAAGGGCTGGATTTTACAGGAGTAGTAATGGATCGAAAAGATATCAATACATGGGAAAAGCTTATGCTCATTATTGACCGGTATGTAGAAAGAGTGAAAAATTTAAAATCATTTTACCTGATCCTTCAGCGTGAACAGATCAATCTGAAAAACCCTTCTATTGTTGTAGCGATTAAAAATTCTAAAAAAGGCTTTATGGAAATGTATACCAGGCTCTTCAAGGAAGGCTACAGAACAGGGATTTTCAGTAAAAAGCCCGAAATGGAGTTTTTGCATTCCACCATATCAGGAACATTATTCACAGCAATGAATACTTATCCGGTGTACAAAGAATTTTTCAAAGGAGATGAAAACTACGAAACAGAATATTATACAAAATTAAGTAGACATATAAAAGAAATATTGAAATACCTTTTAGGTTATGAAGAGAACGTATAGTCATGCATTGCTCATAATGCTTATTGCATTCGGTACACTGGATTATGCCCAGCAAACCAGAATGCTCACCTTGGACGAAGCTGTGGATTTAGGAATCCGTAATTCCAAATCCCTGAAAATTGACGCCGCTACAATAGACGAAGCTACCGCAAATTATGTGAGTGCTAAAAATAATAAACTTCCCGGTTTTACCATTTCCGGTTCTGCACTTGCATTGGCAAATGCTCAGGTAGACCTGAAAATGATGTCAGGTTCGGGAGGCGGAAATACACCCAAAGCCAATTCCGCATTTTATGGAAGTGCAAATGTTTCGCTTCCATTATATGCAGGAGGAAAAATAAAGTACGGGATTCAATCTGCAGAATATCTTGTGGAAGCTTCTAAACTTTCTGCTGAAAATGATAAGACAGCAATTGCCTATAACATTTCGCAGGCATATAACAACTTGTTTAAAGCAAGCCAAACCATACAGGTTTTAAAAGAAAATCTGAAAGCCTCCGAAGAAAGAGATAAAAACTTCCTGAATCTAGAAAACAACGGGGTTATTGCCAGGAACGATCGGTTAAAAGCCAATCTCCAGACTTCCAATATTGAGCTTCAGCTTTTGGATGCAGAGAACAATTACAACATCGCGAATATTAATATGGATTTGCTTTTAGGCCTTCCGGAGAATACAGTGATAGAAGTTGATCAGGCTTATATTTCTGAGCAGTTGCAGGACGAGGACGTTTCATATTATCTGAATGAAGCTTTTACAAACAGAAAAGATCTTCAGGCTTTGGACTATCAGAAAAAAGCGGCCGAGTTAGGAACCAAAGCAGCAAAAGCTGAAAATCTTCCTACTATTGCTTTAACAGGAGGCTATGTTGCTGCGGATATTCCGAAAATTCTTTCAGTTTATAATGCTGCAAATATAGGGCTTGGTGTTCAGTATAACCTCGCCAACATCTGGAAAAAGAATTCTTCGCTCATGAATGCAGAAGCCCAAATCAAAAAACTAGATGCAACAAACGAATTAATTAATGATCAGATAAAGCTTGAAGTAAACCGTGACTTTCAAAATTATCTTTTGGCGAAAAGAAAAATCGGAGTTTATGAAAAAGCTGTAGATCAGGCAAACGAAAATTTCAGAATTACTAAAAATAAATATAACAACGGGCTAGAAACCATTACCAACCTTCTTGATGCGGATGCAGCACAGATTTCCGCAAATGTAAATGTAGTGAATGCAAAAGCAGATGCAGCTCTTGCATATAGAAAACTATTACAGACAACAGGAGTTTTAAATTCAAACCAAAAATAAAAACGGAACAATATAAAATGGAAAATACAAATACAGCGCAGGAAAATAACGCAAACACTCCGGAAATCAAAAAGAAGAAATCTTTTGTTTTTCCGGTTATCCTTGGGATTTTAGCAATTGCAGGAGCC
The DNA here is from genome assembly GCA_032083825.1 of Bergeyella sp. Classification (GTDB taxonomy): domain Bacteria; phylum Bacteroidota; class Bacteroidia; order Flavobacteriales; family Weeksellaceae; genus DAMDNI01. The sequence goes on from DAMDNI010000030.1 coordinate 6,933, forward strand.
GTTTTCGGTTACAGAAAATATACTTACAGCCAGCATCACGAAGAAACAGATGATGCACAGATCACAACCAATATGGCACCTGTAGTTTCAAAAATTTCAGGGTATATCAAAGAAGTGAAAGTAAAAGACAATCAGTTCGTAAAAAAAGGAGATACGCTGATCGTTTTGGATAACAGAGACCAGCAAATGGTTTTACAACAGGCAGAAGCAGCTTTAGGAACCGCAAAAAGTAACGTTGCCATTGCAAATGCAACAGCAAATGCAGCTTCTAAAAATATCAATACTTCAAATGCGGCTGTTGCTACGGCAAATGCTCAAATCGAAGCTGCAAAAGTAAATGTTTGGAAAACTTCTCAGGATCTGGAAAGATATTCCAATCTTATTAAAGACCATTCTATCACGCAGCAGCAATATGAGCAGGCTTTGGCAGCAAAGCAATCTGCGGACAGACAGCTTCAGGTTTTGATCAACCAGAAAAATCAGGCTTCGCAGCAGACAGAAGTAGTCACTTCGCAAACTAATGCAACTTCACAGCAAATAGGTTCTGCAGATGCAATGGTAAAACAAAGACAAGTTGATATCGAAAATGCAAAACTCAATCTTTCTTATACTGTAATTGTTGCTCCTGAAGATGGTTATGTTGCAAAAGTTCCGGTTCAGGCAGGACAGTTTATCCAGGCTGGTGCACAGCTTTTCAGTCTTACAAAAGACAATGACATTTGGGTTGTGGCCAATTTCAAAGAAACACAGCTTACCAAAATGCTGGAAGGACAAAGTGTAGAAATTAAGATTGATGCATTCCCGGGGCAAAAATTTGAAGGAAAAGTAACTTCTTTTTCACCAGGAACAGGCTCTACATTTTCGATTCTTCCTCCGGACAATGCAAGTGGAAATTTTGTCAAAGTGGTACAGCGTATTCCTGTGAGAATCGATTTTACGAATCTTGACAAAAATATAGCTAAAAAGCTTCGTGCCGGGATGAATGTAACTACCGAAGTAACATTCTAAAAATTTAAAATCAAAAAATCTTCCTAAAACTCTTTACTGGAAAGGGAAGATTTCTTTTTTGAAATATGAATCAGGATAGTTTAGTTGAATACGGAGCGCGACGCGTCATCATTACCATTACGGCCATTCTTTGTGCTCTTTTGGAAATCGTTGACTCTACAATCGTAAATGTCGCCCTCAACGAAATGAAAGGAAACTTAGGTGCCACGCTTTCCGAAGTGGGCTGGGTAATTACCGCATATGCCATTGGGAATGTAATCATTGTTCCTATGACGAGCTGGCTTTCCCAGCAGTTCGGAAGAAGAAATTATTTTGCCGCGTCTATTGTGATCTTTACCATCTGCTCTTTTCTCTGCGGAAATGCTACCAATATTTGGGAACTTGTGTTTTTCAGGCTGATGCAGGGC
>DAMDNI010000030.1:8357-14528 GCA_032083825.1 Bergeyella sp.
AGGGCATTGGAGGTGGAGCTTTGCTTGTGACTTCCCAGACAATTATTACGGAATCTTATCCCGTAGAAAAAAGAAGCATGGCTCAGGCAATTTACGGATTGGGAGTTATTATCGGCCCGACTTTAGGTCCACCTTTGGGAGGCTATATTGTAGATAATTATAGTTGGCCGTATATTTTTTATATTAATATTCCTATCGGGATTGCAGCTACCATTATGACATTGCAGTTTGTAAAAAGTCCAAAATATGCAGAAAAAAGAAAAGCCAGGGATGTTGACTGGCTGGGCATTATGCTTCTTGCTGTGTTTGTAGGATCTTTACAATATATTCTGGAAAGAGGTCATGAAGATGACTGGTTTGAAAGCAATACCATTGTTATGCTCACTGTTGCTGCAATATTCGGATTTGTACTCTTTTTATGGCGAGAGCTTTCCTTTAAATATCCCATTGTAGAATTGCGGGTTCTGAAGAACGGAAACTTAAGACTGGGAACCATTATGTCATTTATTTTAGGATTTGGATTATATGGTTCCACATTTATTATCCCTTTATATACACAAAGTATTTTGGGATGGACAGCATTGCAATCAGGAGCTTTGATGATTCCGGCAGCATTGACGACTGCTGTGATGATGCCTTTAATCGGAAGATTATTGTCGCGGGGTGTGAAACAGCAATATCTCGTTTCCTTTGGTTTACTCATCTTTTTCATTTATAGTTTCTGGGGATATAAAATCCTGACACCGGATACGGCAAAAGACGATTTCTTCTGGATGCTTATTGTCCGGGGAATGGGGCTCGGACTGTTATTCATTCCGATTACGACTCTGGCGTTAAGTACTTTGAAAGGCCAGGAAATCGGTCAGGGAGCAGCTTTTACCGGCATGATGCGGCAATTAGGAGGCTCATTCGGAATTGCTGTGATTACTACATTAATTTCGAATCAAACTACAAAACATGCTGCTTATCTTGCGGAACATCTTAATATTAATGATTTTGATATACAACAAAGATTAGCAGGATTAAAAGCAAGCTTTATGGCAAAAGGAATGACTCCGGATACAGCACTTCATTCAGCCTATAAAATTCTGGATCTATCAGTATTAAAGCAGGCTTCGGTACTAGCTTATATGGATGTTTTTCTTTATCTGGGGATATTGTTCCTTATCTGTATTCCTTTTGTTCTTTTGGTGAAACAGAAGAAGGGTAAAGAAAATATTGATTTGGGCGAAGCGATGCATTAATGAATAAAAATGAAAATCGGTTTCTTAATGAAGCCGATTTTATTTTACCATTTCTTCCTTCTGAAATAGATAAAGGTTACAATCACAATCAGTGCCATGAACCCAAGTGTGAAAAAATATCCGTATCGATGTGTAAGCTCCGGCATAAAGTCGAAATTCATTCCGTAAACTCCTGCAATAAAAGTGATTGGAAGGAAGTATACAGAATACATAGCCAAAAGTTTCATCACCTGATTGGCTTTCTGATCGGTAAGTGCCAAAAACATGGAAATTAAATTGGTAATCTGGATGTTGAGGTGATCAAAATCTGCGGTTACATCCTTATGTTTGTCATTGAGATCGGTGATTTCTGCTTCCGAAAGTTTAAGTTTCTTAAAATTTGAAACCCAGTCAGAAGAGATATTCAGAATTCTGGAATTCAGTCCGGATTTCCTTTTCAGTTTATACAATCTTCGGATTTGGGCAGAAGTGTTGGTATTCTTCAGGAAAATTTCGTTTTCAAGATTATCAAGAGTTTCCAGAAGATTCTGGCTTTCGTCATCGTACGATTTCATGACCTTAATAGCCAATTTCAGAGCAACAAGATCAGGTGTCACTTCTTTTGTTTCCAGTGTTATTTCTTTTTTGTATTCATAGATGCTGCGGTTTCGCATTCTGTGGATCGTAATTACGATTCCGTTTACAAGAAAAACTCCGAGCTTGGTACTGATGTCGCTGATGCTGTTGAGATTGCTCCTTTCGAGCTCTGTATTTTCACGCATCAGAAAGAATTTTACATTTCCGTCCTCTTCATATTTCGGAAGATGGTTGGCATCCACAGTATCATCCAGCAAAAGGGTATTGATATTATAACGTTCATGCAGGAATTCCAGATCTTCCTGATGAGGTGCTTCCACATCAATCCATTCACAATGATTATTCCGGTAAACTATTTCGATTGGCATCTGATAAATTTAATGTAAAGTAGAATTCTGATTTTATCACAAACATAACCAAAATTAATCATTCATCTTTATTAAAATCAATTTCTACTGCTGGATTTTGCGGGTTTAAAAAAGTATTTATATATCCTATGTTATTTTACTATGTTTCAAATATGAATTATCTTTGTAAAAACAATCTCATTTTATGATTAAAAGTATTATTAAAGGGATCGGGCATTACGTTCCTGAAAATATTGTGACGAATAATGATCTTTCCCAGCTGATGACAACAAATGATGAATGGATTACCGAACGAACCGGAATTAAGGAAAGACACCATAGGAAAAACAGAGTAGATGCTGAAGAAACTACTGCTTATTTAGGTTTCAAAGCTTCAGAAAAAGCAATTAAAAACGCCGGGTTTACTTCAAAAGATATTGATTATATAGTTTTTGCAACACTTTCTCCGGATTATTATTTCCCGGGATGCGGGGTTTTATTACAGGAAATGTTAGGCTGTGATACAATCGGAGCTCTGGATGTGAGAAATCAATGTTCAGGATTTGTATACGCCATGAGCGTTGCAAATGCATTCATTAAATCAGGAGTTTATAAAAATATTTTGGTTGTTGGGGCAGAAATTCATTCTTTCGGGCTTGATTTTTCTGATGAAGGAAGAGGAGTTTCCGTAATTTTCGGGGACGGGGCAGGAGCAATTGTCCTATCTGTATCGAATGATGAAAATAGTGGAGATGTACTTTCTTTCAATATGCATTCCGAGGGGAAATATGCAGAAGAATTGGTGGTAAAATATCCGGGAACAAAATACGGATGGAGCGACAGAGTTTTGAAAGAGCCTGAAAGCCTGACTGCAGCAGAAATTTATCCTTATATGAATGGTAATTTCGTTTTCAAACATGCTGTTTCCCGATTTCCTGAAACCATGAAAGAAGCTTTAGAATCTGCAGGAAAAACGATTGAAGATTTAGACATGTTTATTCCGCATCAGGCAAATCTGAGAATCGCACAGTTTGTTCAGCAGAAATTTGGGCTGCCGGATGAAAAAGTGTTTAATAACATCCAGAAATACGGCAATACAACCGCAGCTTCTATCCCGATTGCTTTGAGCGAAGCGATTGAACAGGGTAAAATAAAAAGAGGAGATTTGGTTCTTCTGTCTGCTTTCGGCAGCGGATTTACATGGGGAAGCGTTCTGTTTGAATATTAACGTGAACAGAATTTTGATAAATAAAAGCCGCTGAAAAGCGGTTTTTATTGTATAGTATCCTTTGTGGAAGTCGGAACATCTGTTTCTGATGCTGCAGCTGCGGAATCAACACCTTTATTCACAAGATGATCAGAGCTGTAATTTTCTTTTCTTTCATCTAGTTTTTCCTGTTTTTTAGTGCAGCCTATAAAAAGAAAACTAACGGCGCACAAAACCAATGCTTTTTTCATATTAAATTAAATTTATAATGAAATTAAAAAAAATATCCTCAGAATAGTTCCGAAGATATTTTTATTTTTTACAAGATTTTAAGTTATTTCAATTTGTATCTACTCCAATTTGAAAAAAATATGTTTTTTAATATTTTTGCATTTTAGTGATTCCGAAATTGTATTTTTATCAATTATCCGTGAAGTTTTTTCCAGATGATGTCCTTCAATTCCATCAATCCTTCCTGTGTTACCCCGGAAATGAAAATGGGCTGTCTGTTTTCAGGGAATTCTGCAGAGATTTCTTTTTTCAGTTCGTCGTCCAAAAGATCAGATTTTGAGATAGAAATGATAAAATCTTTATCTAAAAGTTCGGGATTATATTCTTTCAGCTCATTTTCCAGAATTTTGAATTCCTGAAAATGATCCTCAGAATCTGACGGAATCAGAAACAGTAAAATCGAATTTCTTTCAATATGTCTTAGAAAACGATGTCCAAGGCCTTTCCCTTCTGCAGCACCTTCAATAATTCCGGGAATATCTGCCATTACAAAAGATTTATAATTCCTGTAATCAACAATCCCAAGATTAGGTGTCAATGTGGTAAAAGCATAGTCTGCAATTTTGGGTTTGGCAGCAGAAACAGCTGATAAAAGAGTGGATTTTCCGGCATTGGGAAAACCAACCAAACCTACATCTGCTAAAACTTTCAGCTCAAAAACAATGTAACCTTCTTCACCGGGAAGTCCGGGCTGTGCATACCTTGGTGTCTGATTGGTTGAAGATTTGAAATGCTCATTTCCTAAACCTCCTTTTCCGCCCTGCATTAAGATGATTTCCTGATTGTCTTCAAGGATTTCTCCTATAATTTCTCCTTCTTCGTTTTTTGCAATAGTACCGATGGGAACTTCAATATAAACGTCAGCTCCGTAAGCCCCGGTCAGCTGATTTTTTCCTCCGTTTTCTCCGCGTTCAGCTTTTACGTGACGCGTATAACGAAGCGGAAGCAATGTCCATTCATGAGCATTACCTTTCATAATGATGTGGCCTCCTCTTCCTCCGTCTCCTCCGTCTGGTCCGCCTTTCGGGATATATTTTTCGCGTCGGAGATGTGCAGAGCCTGCACCGCCGTGTCCGGATTGACAATGTATTTTTACGTAATCTACAAAATTGGACATAATTTTTGGTTGTCAGTGAATAGCTGCCAGTTGATGGTGATCAACAACTAACGATCGACTGTTTTTCTATTTTACTTTTTCTATTTCTGCGTAAAGCTTTTCAGAGATTTCGTTGATTTCTCCGATTCCGTTGATCTCAACATATTTCCCTTGCTGCTTGTAAAGTTCAGCAACTTCTGCAGTTTTGGTATAGTATTCTTTGATTCTGTTGCGGATGATTTCTTCGTTGCTGTCGTCAGTTCTTTCGCTGGTTTCTCCTCTTTTAAGAAGTCTTTGAACTAAAGCTTCATCTTCAACGACTAAAGAGAGGCAAACATCAATTTCGTCATTCAGAACTTCTTTTACAATAGTTTCCAGAGCTTCTGTCTGTGCAGCTGTTCTTGGGAATCCGTCAAAAATAAATCCTGATGCGTCCGTTGGTTTTTTCACTTCGTCAATCAGCATATCGATGGTTACCTGATCAGGAACCAACTCTCCCTTATCAATAAAAGATTTTGCTAATTTTCCGAGTTCTGTTTCGTTTTTAATATTGTAACGGAACAAATCTCCGGTAGAAACCTGTTTCAGATTGAATTTTTCAATCAGGTTTTGTGCCTGGGTTCCTTTTCCACTTCCTGGAGGACCAAAGAGAACGATGTTGATCATTTTGAATTTTTTAAATTTGTTTCAGTAATATTTTTGTAAAGATAACATTAGTGATTGATTCTTCCTTCTTCCAATTGATACAAATCCGGAAGATTTCTTCCTAATTCATCATAATCGAGACCATATCCTAAGACAAATTTGTTCGGAATTTCTTTCGCAATATAATCAATCTTGAATTCTTTTTTATAGACATCGGGTTTGAGCAGGAGAGTAGCAATTTTAAGAGATTTCGGACGCTGTGTGTTTTTGAAATATCCGAAAAGGCTTTCAATGGTGTTCCCTGTGTCTACAATGTCTTCCATTAAAATAATATGCCGGCCTTCAACATCCTTGGTAAGATCCATCTTTTTATAAACAATTCCTGTAGACTGCGTTCCTGCATAAGAACTCATCTGTATAAAAGCAATCTCACATTTGCCGGGATAATGTTTCAGAAAATCCGAAAAAAACATAATCACACCATTCAAAACTCCTATGAAAACAGGGACTTCGTCCTTGTAATCTTCATACACTTTCAGTGCTACATCTTTTATAATTTCCTGAATTTCTGCATTTGTAAGATAGGGAACAAAATGCTTGTCGTGAACCTTAATACTTTCCATATAATTTTTCAAAGAGCAAATTTAAGCAATTTAAAAATTTTAATGAAATTATGAAAAATCTTTTCCACATTTTTTGGCAGCCTCTTTTTTTAGGAGTATTTTTGTGAGAATCTAAATAAAAAGTAAATCTATGTCAACTTAC
>DAMDNI010000030.1:14538-17807 GCA_032083825.1 Bergeyella sp.
TTACGTAGTTGTAGGACTCCAGTACGGAGACGAAGGTAAAGGCAAAATCACAGATGTTTTATCGGCAAAATCAGATTATGTTGTCCGCTTTCAGGGCGGTGACAATGCTGGTCATACCGTTTATGTCGGCGAAGAAAAATTTGTGCTCCATCTTCTTCCTTCAGGAGTTCTTCAATGTAAAGGGAAATGTATCATTGCGAATGGAGTAGTGGTGAATCCTAAATCTTTTATCAGAGAAATTAATCAGATCGAAAGTAAAGGCCTGAAAACTGATCACGTTTTTATCAGCAGAAGAGCGCATGTCATCATGCCTTATCACATCATGCTGGATACTTACCGTGAAGAGGAACAGGGAGGTACACAGATCGGAACTACCAAAAAAGGAATCGGACCTTGTTATGAGGACAAAATCGCAAGAGTGGGAATCCGGATGGTAGATTTGCTGAATCCTGAAATTCTCCGTGAAAAAATTGAAAAAAACCTGAAAGTCAAAAACTCCCTTTTCGAAAAATATTTTGGAAAAGAACCGATGGATGTCGATTCGATGGTGAACGAATATGTAGAAATCGGAAAGCAGCTTCAGGACAGAATTGTAGATACAGAGCTGGAACTGAATGAAGCCATTCATGAGGGTAAAAATATTTTATTTGAAGGAGCACAGGCTTTGATGCTGGATATTGATTTCGGAACCTATCCCTTTGTGACCTCTTCTTCGCCGTCAACAGGCGGTGTTTGTACCGGAGCCGGAGTTCCGCCGACAAGTCTTCAGAATCTGATTGGTGTTGCCAAAGCGTATTGTACAAGAGTTGGAAACGGCCCTTTTCCTTCGGAATTGGATAATGAATTAGGCGAAAAAATTCGTCAGATCGGGCACGAATTCGGAGCAACAACCGGAAGACCAAGAAGAACAGGCTGGCTGGATCTGGTTTCCCTGAAACATGCTTGTATGATTAACGGGATTAATAATTTAGTGATTACAAAATTAGACGTTCTTACAGGTATTAAACCGTTGAAAATCGTTACACATTATAAAACAGAAGACGGTAAAATCATCGATTATTTTACTTCTTCAACGACAAAGTTATATGATTATGAGCCGATTTACCAAGAATTGGAAGGTTGGGAAGAGGATATCACCAAAGTACGTTCTTACGATGAACTTCCTGTAAATGCAAAAAAATATATTGAGTTTATTGAAAATTATTTAGGCATCAATGTGTAATTAGTTTCTGTTGGCCCGGAAAGAAGCCAAAAGATTATCAGAAAAGAATTATTTTAAAAAATAATACATGCTGCATTTTTGCAGATACCATCAAACAATTGATAAGCAGATCAATATTATTTTGTATTTGAACGAAATGCAATTGTTTATATAAAAAAATCTCCCTGAAAATGGGAGATTTTTTAGTTTTACAGCAGGTGTGTTTTGAATAGTAATGAATGTTTTATAGAATATTGTAAATTATTTATAAAATTTTGGCAAACCTTTTGTTATGTTTTTTATTATTACCGGTAAGTACTATAAAACTAATAATCGTCATTAAAGTTTATTTCTAATTTTTAAAATTTTTTGATGATGAAACATCTACTACAAAACAAAGAATTTCAATTGGACGAAATTCTTTTTCAGGGACGCAACAAAGAATATGGTGCTTACACATTGCGAAGTGAAGCCGACAGGATTTTAACCAGATCCATGTTTGCCGGCATTGCTATTTTTGGATTGGTTGCTGCCACACCTTTCATTGTAAATGCTTTTAAGGCGGAAGCTCCTGTTACAATTCCCGGGAAATCTGGTCCATTTATAATTATAGATGTTGAGACTCCAAATGTAAAACCGCCTGTAGAAACTGTAAAACCGCCAGCTCAGGTAAATACGGTCGTTTCTCAGATTCCGAATCCAACCGCGAATCCAACAAAGGAAGATCCTCCTGCAACAATTGATGAATCGAAAGATGCAGTAAGAGGTTTTGAACAAATCAAGGGAGATCCGCCTGTGATGAATTTTAATCCTCCCGTTGTTACAACTACAGGAAGCGGAACTGCAGAACCGAAAACAGTTCCAATAAAAACGGACGAAAATGTAGTTGCAACCAAGGTTGATGTGGAAGCCGACTTTTCAGGCGGAATTAAAGCATTTCGTGAAAAAATGGTTCAGAATTTTGACACTTCTTCTTTTGACGGAATCGGTGAAAAAATTTCTACCACCATCACTTTTATTGTAGAAAAAGACGGAACTATTTCCAATATTAAAACCAGCGGAAATGATTCAGGATTCAATCGTGAAGCGGAAAGAACCATTAAAAAAATTAAAGGTAAATGGACTCCGGCACAACTTAAAGGAGAACCAGTAAGAAGCTATTTCCGATTTCCGGTTTCAATGATGTTTGAATAAAATTGATTACTTATTTACCCATAACAGTTATCCACAAATTATGAAAATTTGTGGATAATTTTTTTTAGTTCTAATCGGTTAATTAACAATATTTTAACTTTGTTGAAGTTATTAACATCTATCACAGCATTAAAAAAAATGTATTTTTGTGTATTAAATCAAAAGCATGGGTAAAATCATCGGTATTGCCAATCAGAAAGGCGGTGTAGGAAAGACAACAACAGCAGTGAATCTGGCTGCAGCTTTGGGTGTTTTGGAGAAAAAAATTCTTTTAATTGATGCGGATCCGCAGGCAAATGCAACTTCCGGTTTGGGAGTTGATGACGTTGAATTTTCTACTTATAATCTTTTGGAACACAGTATTGAAGCTAAAAAATGCATCAAAAAAACTGCGTCTCCTAATTTGGATATCATCCCCTCTCATATCGACTTGGTTGCAGCCGAAATAGAATTGGTTGATAAAGAAAACCGTGAATATATGCTGAAAGACGCTTTAAAATCGGTAAAAGATGAATATGATTTTATCATTATTGACTGTGCACCGAGTTTAGGACTAATCACTGTGAATGCGCTTACTGCTTCTGATTCCGTCATTATTCCGATACAATGCGAATATTTTGCGTTGGAAGGTCTAGGGAAATTATTGAATACTATTAAAAATGTGCAGAAAATTCACAATCCGGATCTTGATATAGAAGGGCTGCTTTTAACGATGTATGACAGCAGGTTAAGGCTTTCAAACCAGGTTGTGGAAGAAGTCAATTCTCACTTTCCTGAAATGGTTTTTGAAACCATTATCAGCAGAAATGTGCGTTTAAGCGAAGCTCCGAGTTTTGGAGAGAGCATCCTGAATTATGATGCAGAAAGCAAAGGC
>DAMDNI010000030.1:17817-18823 GCA_032083825.1 Bergeyella sp.
AAAACATTTTGCTTCAGGCAAAATTTCATCCATACAATGAAAGATAAAAAAAGAGCAATGGGACGAGGATTAGGTGCTATTTTAAGTGCTGAATCCAAAGCTGCGATCAATTCTGCAACCGATGAAGGCGCAGAAAAATTTGTAGGAAATATCGTTGAGATTTCCATCGATGATATTTATCCCAATGCAACCCAGCCAAGAACCTATTTTGATGAAAAAGCATTGAATGATTTAGCTCAATCCATCAAAAATTTAGGTGTTATTCAGCCGATCACTCTACGAAAAGATGGTGAAAAGTTTGAAATTATTTCCGGGGAAAGAAGATACCGCGCTTCCAAAATTGCAGGCTTGGAAACGATTCCTGCTTATATCCGTTTAGTCAATGATCAGGAGCTTTTGGAAATGGCTCTTGTGGAAAACATTCAGCGTGAAGATCTCGATCCGATTGAAATTGCTTTAACTTACCAAAGACTTCTAGACGAGATCGGAATGACACAGGAAAATCTCAGCTATCGAGTTGGGAAAGAAAGAAGTACGATTACCAATTCTATTCGGCTTTTAAGGTTAAATCCTGATGTTCAGAATGCGATCCGAAGCGGTGAAATATCTGCCGGGCACGGAAGAGCAATCATCAGCCTTGATACGATTGAATCCCAGGAAATTTTATTCAAGAAAATTGTTGCAGAAAGTTTAAATGTGAGACAGGCAGAATTAGCAGCCAGTCAGCTTAAAAATCCTGAAGCGAAGAATAAAACCATTAAACCTTCACTTTCCAACCTGCATAAAAAAGCCCAAAAGGAACTTTCCGACACTTTGGAAGTAAAAGTAGAAATCAAAACTTCTGCAAATGGTAAAAAAGGAAAGATTATCCTTGATTTTAAAAATGAAGAAGAGCTGGAGCAAATTCTTTCTCACATCCGATAAATGAAGAAAATTTTCTCAATAATTTTTGTGTCTTTTGCGATTTTCATTTTCTCGCAGGTTAACCGCAATGATACGATCCGTG
>DAMDNI010000031.1:0-10591 GCA_032083825.1 Bergeyella sp.
AGTACTTTCTTGCCTTCAAATTCAGAAAAAGAATGCTCATCCAGGATCTTTGCCTGAGTTTCGGAAATTGTTTCGCCGGAATTCCCATCAAAAATACCCGTATAAACTTCCATTCTTCTTGCGTCTATTAACGGAATGATAAAATCGAAACCCTTCTTTAAAAAAGGTGTCATCATCGTTTCCAGAGAATTGACAGCAATTAAAGGAATTTTAAGGCCATAGCAGAAACCTTTTGCAGAAGCTGCCCCTATTCTGAGTCCTGTATAAGAACCCGGCCCCATTCCTAAACAAACTGTATCTAAATCTTTCAGGGAAATCTCTGCGCCTTCCAAAGCCCATTCAACAAAAGTATGCAGGCTTTCCGACTGCTTATAATTTTCAGAAACCTCTTCGCATATACAAAGGATTTCATCGCCATCGGAAATGGCAACTGAACAGTTTTTAGACGATGTTTCTATATTGAGAATTTTCATGCTGCAAATATAACAATATCAACTGATGCTATGCTTTCCTGTAAATAGTTCGTGGTTCTGCCTGTGCTTTAGGATAAATACACAATTCTGCGATTGAGACTCTTTCAGGAGCATTAATGCAATAAGCAATTGCATCTGCAATATCTTCTGCTTTCAGAGCTTCATAACCTGCATAAACTGTGGCTGCTCTTTCAGAATCTCCCTTGAATCTCACATTTGAAAAGTCTGTTTCTACCGCACCAGGCTGAATGTTTGTGACTTTTATCCCGAATTCTGTGAGCTCAATCCGCATACCTTCTGAGATTGTATCTACCGCTTTTTTCGAAGCACAATACACCACTCCATTTGCATACGTTTGTCTTGCAGCTACCGAACTGATATTTACGATATGCCCCGAATTTTTTGATTTCATTATTTTTATGATGGGTTGGGAAACATATAACAAGCCTTTTACATTGCCATCCATCATCGCGTCCCAATCCTCTGAATTTCCGTAGGAAATTGGATCCAAACCATGTGCATTTCCTGCATTGTTGATGAGAACATCAATGTTCTTCCATTCTTCAGGAAGGGTATTAAATGCATTCTGAACCTCATCCTTATTTCGCACATCAAATTTTAAACTAAAAACTTCGGTGAATTCGGAAAGTGCTTCTTTAATTTCTTCTAAAATACTTTCTCTTCTTCCGCAAATGATGATTTTATAATTTTTTTTTGCAAGCAGCTCTGCTGTTGCTTTTCCAATTCCGGAAGTTGCTCCGGTGATTAATACTGTTCTTTTCATTTTAGTTGGCATCTATCGATTCAAAAGCGTTTTCTATATGAGTTGTTTGAAGTTTTCCGGTTTCGTCACGAAGAATTGAAATGATATCAAATCTTACTTCATTTTCCCTGTTATTCTGATTCATAAATTCGTTTGCAGCGGAAACAATGAGTTTTATTTTTTTCTTGCTTACTGCTTCTTGTGGTTCGATAAAAATATCTGTGGCTCTGGCTTTTACTTCGATGATAATTACTTGATTTTCAAATTCAGCAATGATATCTATTTCTGCTTTTTGCCAGCGAAAATTGCGAACTAGGATTGTATATCCTTTTTTGGAAAGAAAATCAGCAGCAAGATCTTCAGCAATATTCCCAAAATCATTGTGTTCTGCCATTGCCTGATCTGTATTTACAGAAATTCTATTTTAACTTTTTTCTCTGCTTCTATCTCTATTTTTGACCCGATAATGATCGGTTTGTTTTCAAAAATATGGCCATTTGGAAATCCAAAAATAACAGGAAAATTATAGTTCTTTATTCTCTGGTTGATAATTTCGTAAGCAAAAGCATCGAAACTGTTTTCGTATTCTTTATTATCGGTTTCATTTCCCATATTAGTCATTCCTCCCACAATCAAACCTTTAATTTTGCGGAAAACTCCTGCCAGATCAAGGGAAATCAGCATTCTGTCCAAAGCATAAAAATTCTCTCCGATATCTTCAATAAACAAAATTTTATCTTTAAAATCGAAGGAATAGGGTGTTGCTAAAAGTGCATAAATCAGGGCTAAATTTCCTCCGACCAAAATTCCTTCTGCTTTTCCTTTCTTATTATTTATATTTGATTCGATTTCATATTTCGGATTCTTTCCTTTCAGAATATCAAAAATACCGTTGTATCCTTCCTCAGCCACACCGAAAGAAGAGGTTTTAATAGTCTGGCCATGAATGGAAGCGAAACCATTTTTAAGCAAAAAACTCTGAATCACAGTATTATCTGAATAGCCTATATACCATTTCGGATTCTTCCGAAAACCTGAAAGTTTTAAATGTCTCAAAAGATGCTGACAGCCATATCCTCCTCTTGAAGCCCAAATTGCAGAAATATCATCATTATTTAAAGCCCAGTTCAGATCCGAAATTCTTTCTTTTTCCGTACCGGCATAGCTGTAGCCATTGGAAAATTTCGTATAAAGATATTTTCCCAATACCGGCTCAAAACCTTTAGAATGAATCATTTCCAGCCCTTTCTGTAATTGGGATTCTTCTACAGATCCTGCCGGAGAAATAATTGCGATTTTATCTCCTTTTTTAAGTTTTCCGGGGAAGATAACTTCTTTCATCATGGTTTTATTATTGTTACTTATATTTTACTTCTGTTTTTTCAGCTTCTTCTAACCGTTTATCGAATTGATTGAATTTTTTAAAACTCTGCAGAAAAATAAAAAAACTGAAGAGAATCAGAATAATTCCTACTCCTTTCCTGATAGAATTGGCAAGCCTGTCGGTGAGTTTATTATGAAATTGTTTTGCCAGTAAAATTTTCAGTAAATCAATCGTAAGATAAGTGGCAATCACCAAGCAGATATATAAAATGGAATCTTCTGTACGAGGATACTGATTTCTCACAGAAATAACCGTAACCAGCCAGAAAAGGATAACCCCGACATTCAGAATATTAAATAAAAAACCATTGAGAAAAGTTTTATAATAATTCTGGCTGATGAATTTCTTTTCATCCGGCAAGTGCATTTTAGTCCTGGTAACCATCATGAAAATCCCGTAAATGAAAATGATCAGCGATGTAATTCTGTAAAAACCGGGATGCCTGTCGATCAGATAAACCAGATCTGCACTTGCATAATAAGCTGCTACAATGCACAGAATATCTGCAGAAATAACTCCTAAATCCAAAGCCAGAGCATGACGCGGACCTCTGGAAAAGCTTGTTTCGATCAGCAGGAAAAAAATTGGCCCGATGAAAACCAGACTCAGCATTAATCCTAATCCGATTGCTGAAAATATAAGTTCAAACATTTAGTTTTTTTAAGCAAAACTTTTCAAATTTATGAATTTTATAATACTTATAAAAAATAAACCTCAAGACTTTGATCGTCATGAGGTATTATATTTTTAATCTACGATTTTAAAATCAAGCTGCTTTTGTATCAGGTTGGCTTTCATTACTTTAATTTTTACCTGATCTCCCAATTGATATTGTTTTCCATGGCGTGTTCCGTAAACGGCGTGGTTTTTTGCATCATACATATAAGAATCATCCATTAAATCCCTAAGCTTGATTAAACCTTCTGCACCATTCTCAGGAATCTGAACCCAGAAACCAAATTCTGCAACCCCGGAAATTACACCTTCAAATTCTTCACCCAAATGTTTTTCCATAAATTTTACCTGCATAAATTTGATGGAATCTCTTTCCGCATCTGCAGCCAGTCTTTCCATGGAAGAACAATGTTTTGATTTTTCTTCAAATTCCTGCCTGTTCACCGATTTTCCGCCATCCAAATAATGCTGAAGCAAACGATGTGCAATCAAATCCGGATAACGCCTAATAGGAGAAGTGAAGTGGGTATAATATTCAAATCCAAGCCCATAATGTCCTATCGGATCTGTGGAATATATGGCTTTGCTCATGCTTCGCATTGCAAGTGTTTCAATCATATTTTCTTCACCTTTTCCTTTTACTTCGCTCAGAAGCTTGTTCATGCTTTCCGCTACTTTTTTTGAATTGGCAAGATTCATTTTGTATCCGAATGTAGAAACAAATTCTCTCAAAGACTCTAGTTTTGCAGGATCCGGATCATCGTGGATTCTGTAAATAAAAGTAAGATTTGTTGGTTCATTTTTCCTGTTTAAGGAAACATATTCAGAAACTTTCCTGTTGGCCAAAAGCATAAATTCTTCAATCAGATGGTTTGAATCTTTGCTCATTTTAAAATAAACACCAATCGGCTCATTATTTTCATCAAGATTGAAGCGGACTTCACTTCTGTCGAAAGTAATTGCTCCATTTTTGATCCTGTCTGCTCTTAAAATTTTAGCCAGTTTATCTAATTTTAAAATTTCTTCAGCCAGGTCTCCTTCACCAGTTTCTATTCTTTCCTGCGCTTCTTCGTAGGTGAATCTTCTGTCGGAATGGATTACGGTTCTTCCGAACCATTGCTTCTGGACTTCTGCCTTTTCGTTTAATTCAAAAACGGCGGAAAAAGTATATTTATCTTCATGCGGGCGAAGAGAACATACATCATTGCTTAAAACTTCCGGAAGCATTGGAACTACACGATCTACAAGATAGACGGAAGTTGCGCGGTTATATGCTTCATCATCCAGTAAAGTACCAGGAACAACATAATGCGAAACATCTGCAATATGAACGCCTATTTCCCA
The DNA here is from genome assembly GCA_032083825.1 of Bergeyella sp. Classification (GTDB taxonomy): domain Bacteria; phylum Bacteroidota; class Bacteroidia; order Flavobacteriales; family Weeksellaceae; genus DAMDNI01. Next base: position 4,640 of record DAMDNI010000031.1, read on the forward strand.
ATTTCCGTTTTGCAGTTTCCTGATGGATAATGCATCATCAAAATCCTTTGCATCTTTCGGATCTATTGTAAAAGTAAGTATTTCACGCATATCCCAGCGTTTTTTTACTTCTTCATCTCTGATTGTTCTGTCAATCTTTTCGGCATCCAATTCTACTTCTTCGGGAAAAGAGTAGGGAAGTCCGTATTCTGCAAGAATGGAATGAATTTCGGTTTCATGTTCTCCGGGAGCTCCGAGGACTTTAATAATTTCTCCTTCAGGATTTTTGTCGCCGGGTTTCCATTCATTCATTTTAACCACAACTTTGTCACCGTCATTCGCTTCATTAAATTTGTTTTTCGGAATGAAAATATCTGTATTGATCGTCTTTTTATCACACACTACAAATCCGAAATCTTTATGCTTGATATACTGAAAAGTTCCTACAAATTCTGTACGGCTGCGTTCCAGAACTTCAAGAACTGAGCCTTCAAGTTTTTTTCCTTTGTAATTGTAGGTAACGATTAATACTTTGTCGCCCTGCAGCGCATCTTTTACATTTTTGGAATGTACAAAAATATCGTCTTCAACCCCTTCTACTCTTACATAGGCATTTCCGGCCTGATTAAAATCTATAATACCGGTTAATGTTCCTTCAATTTTCAGGTTTACAATGTACTTTCCTTTTTCAGTTTCTTTAATTTTTTCTTCGCTTAATAGCTTGTGAAGTGCTTGTATCACCTGTTCTCTCTGACGAGGATTTTTGTAATCTATACCATCTGCGATCTGTTTATAATTGTAGATTCTGGATGATTTCTGGTTCATAAACTGCAGGATTTTTCTTCCTATATCCTGTAATTTATGATTATTTTTCTGACTTATATATTTTGATTTTTTTGCCATAATGATTTTTGTTTTTGTTTGATTTTTATTATTCAATTTTTTACCAAGAAGAAAGTTCCTTCTTAATTTCCGGCTGCATTTTTTCCTTTAAATAAAAATTCTAACGACGGTTTTAGCTCTTCTAAATTTAAACAAAAAAACAATGGGAGAGAAACAATGAAAAAGAAAATTCAGAATGAACTTTCAAGGATTCTCTGCAAAATTAAGCATTTTAAAATAAAAAAGACTTACGGAGAATGTAAGCCTTAATTTCGCTAGCAGAATGCAATTTTATTTACTCTGTTTTGGTGTCTTCCTCCTTCAAAATCGGTTATTAGAAATTTTTCTACAATTTCTAAAGCCAGCTCTTTGGCAATAAATCTTGCAGGCAAAGCAACCATATTTGCATTATTATGCTGTCTCGCCAAAACTCCTAATTCTGGCATCCAGCATAATGCACACCTAATTTTTTGATGTTTATTTGCCGTAATTGCAACGCCTTGTCCGCTTCCGCAAACCAAAATTCCTAATTCATTTTCTCCGTTTTCAACAGAACTTGCTGCAGGATGTACGAAGTCCGGATAATCTACAGAATCCAAAGAGTGGGTACCATAATCAGTGATTTCGTATTTATTTTTTAATTGTTCCTTTAAGTATTCTTTGAGTTCGAAACCTGCGTGATCGGCCGCAATTGCTATTTTTTTCATTTTTTCATTTTATTTCACTACAAATTTAACATTTAAAAAGATAAGTTCCTTTTATCCACATTCTTTTATAAATATTTAAAATAAGTATAATTGCTAATACACTGTAAACCAGTACAAGCAACTATACATATTTTATTATAAATTATTGTTATTCATATAATTAACAATTTATTAAAATAATATGTTTATGAATACCTAAATCTCTGTGGAAAAGTGGATAAAAATTTCTCTTTTTTTATCCAGATAAATTCATAATGAAAAATAAGTTTGCATTTTCCAACATATTCTTTTGCTAAAAATTAAAGCCAAATTCCATGAGTTTTCAATACAGGCTTTCTTAATAGATGCTTTACATATGAGTTATTCACATATGTTGATAAATGTTAAATTAAGTTAAAAATCAGCACTTTGCAATGTGAACAAAATATGAACTTATTTGAAATTAAATGTTACAAAATTTATTAAAATATTTATCCCCAATACTAACAACACTCAACAACACCATTCATTATTTCTTTTTTAAAAATAAAAAAATGTTGATTAATGATTGATGTCAGACTGTGGAAATTTTAGCAAAGAAAAATTCTTTTTACTTTGAAGAAATCTTAAATTTGTACAACAAATAAAATTTTATGAAAACCATAAACGATTACAATTTTAAAGATAAAAAAGCTCTTGTAAGAGTAGATTTTAATGTTCCTCAGGACGAAAATCTTAAAGTGACTGACAATACCAGAATCGTTGCTGCAAAACCAACGATTGATAAAATCATTAATGACGGAGGTTCTGTAATTGTCATGACACATTTGGGAAGACCAAAAGGAAAAGTAAGCGATGAGTTTTCTTTGAAACATATTATTTATGAAATTGAAAATGTTCTTGGTAAGAAAGTAAAATTTGCGGATGACTGTATCGGGGAAGAAGCACAAAAATTAGCTGCTGAACTTCAGCCGGGAGAAATTCTTTTACTGGAAAATCTTCGTTTCTATAATGAGGAAGAGAAAGGGGATAAAGAGTTTGCTGAGAAATTATCAAAATTAGGCGGTGCATACGTCAATGATGCTTTCGGAACAGCACACAGAGCACATGCTTCCACAGCAGTAATTGCTGAATTTTTTCCTTCAACTAAATTTTTCGGTTTATTGATGGCTAAAGAATTGGAAGCGATTGATAAAGTATTAAAATCAGGTGAAAAACCGGTAACTGCAATATTAGGAGGTTCTAAAGTTTCTTCTAAAATAACGATTATCGAAAATATTCTTCCGAAAGTGGATAATCTTATTATCGGAGGCGGTATGTCATTTACTTTTGTAAAAGCTTTGGGAGGAAAGATAGGAAAATCTATTGTAGAAGATGACAAAATGCAGCTGGCTTTGGATATCATTTCTAAAGCAAAAGCTCAGAATGTAGAAATTTATCTTCCTGTTGATGTAATTGCAGCGGATGATTTCAGTAACGATGCTAATAGGAAAGATGTGAATATTAATGAAATTCCTGACGGATGGCAAGGTTTGGATGCTGGTCCTAAATCGAGAGATATTTTTAATGATGTGATTTTGAATTCCAAAACAATTTTATGGAATGGCCCGGTCGGAGTTTTTGAAATGGAAAATTTTGCTAACGGGACGAAAGCTTTAGGAGATAGTATTGCTGAAGCGACAAGATTGGGAGCTTTTTCTTTAGTTGGAGGAGGAGACAGTGTTGCTTTTGTGAAACAGAATAATTATACCGATAAAGTTTCTTATGTTTCAACAGGAGGAGGAGCGATGTTGGAAAGTTTAGAAGGTTTGGAGCTTCCGGGAGTTGCTGCGATTAATAAATAAATTTTTATAAAATAATTAAAAAATGAAACCGAAGAATTTTTCTTCGGTTTCATTTATATATATAATAAGTAAAATTGTTTTAAAAATTAAAAAGTAGTTAAAAATTGGCTTTTAGAAATATGCTAAAAATTGATTTTCTATTTTTTTCTGATAATATATATCAAACTCGAAAATTCGCCTGTTTTTGATGCTTTAAAATTAGAAATCGCTCCAAAAACAAAACCTCTAAGCCAAAAAAGAGTAGATTTTTTGTATTTTTCACTTAGCATAGAAATATAAAAGGAATCGAGTAGGAGAGGCTTGATTTTTTCCAATTTCCAATTTTTGTTATTCATCAGTTTTTCCATTCCTGATTTTGAAAAATGCCAGATATGTCTGGGAACATCATAAGCAGCCCAGTATTCTTTATATTTTTTCCCATCATAAGAGGTATGATTAGGAACAGCAATAATTAATAAACCATTGGTTTTCAGTTTATTATAAAATAAATTTAATATATCTTCTTGATTTTCAATATGTTCAAATACATGCCATAAAGTAATCGCATCTAAACTTTCATTTTCCAATTCATCCAACGAAGAAATAAATTGGGTTTTATTGGTTTTTTGATGAGCTGCTTTGCTTGCAGATTCGTTTGGTTCAAAGCCAAAAGTTGTGAAATCTTCTTCAATGAATTTTAAAAATTCGCCTGCTCCACAACCATAATCTAAAACCACAGCATTTCTAAAAATATTTTTAGACAGAATATTATATTTAAAATTAAGATTAAAACGCTGCAAAAATTTATATAATTTTTCTTTCAGACTTCCGGAATCCTGATGATGAGAAATGTAATCTTTACTTTCATAATATTTTGAAAGATTTTCCGCAAGGGGAGAAGTTTTAAATATTCCCGGGATATTAGTTTCTTTAATTTCAAAAATTTCCTGTGAAAGAAAGTGATCTTTAATTTTCATTCCAATGATAAATGTATAATGTAAAAAATACAGTTATAATATATTTTTTTAAATGTTTCACGTGAAACATTTATGATTATCTTCCTAAATAAACCAAAAGCACATTAATATCTGCAGGAGAAACTCCGCTTATTCTCGAAGCCTGAGCAATCGTATTGGGTTTTATTTTGTCCATTTTCTGCTTTGCTTCTGATGAAAGAGAAGATACTTTCAAAAAATCAAAATCTGTTGGTATTTTTATATTTTCCATACGATTGAGTTTGGCTACATTCTCTCTTTCTTTATCAATGTAGCCTTTATATTTGATGTTGATTTCCGCTTGTTCTTTTATTTCGTCAGAATATTGGTTTACTTTTGAGCCTATTGCTTCTATTTTTGATAACTTTTCAAGATTAATATTAGGTCTTGTTAAGAATTGAGAAGCACGATAAGCCTGATCTACAGGATTACTTTCGTTTTCTTCAAGGATTGGATTTATGACTGCAGGTTTAAGGGAAAGTTCTTTTAAATATTCTTCAAGTTCACCGCTTTTCTGAATTTTCTCTTCTACTTTTTTAAGTCTGTTTTCTTTTGCTAGGCCAATATTAAAAGCCTTTTCCGCTAATCTTACATCAGCATTGTCCTGACGTAAAAGCAGCCTGTATTCTGCTCTCGAAGTAAACATTCTATACGGTTCTTCGGTACCTTTTGTAATAAGATCATCCACCAAAACACCAATGTAAGCTTCATCCCTGTTTAAAATAAATTCATCTTTTTCATGAACTTTATTATGCGCATTGATCCCTGCGATTAATCCTTGTCCTGCAGCTTCTTCGTAACCAGTAGTCCCATTGATTTGTCCTGCAAAGAAGAGATTTTCAATGATTTTTGTTTCTAATGTATGTTTCAATTGGGTAGGAGGGAAGTAATCGTATTCAATTGCATAACCGGGACGGAAAACTTTTACATTTTCAAACCCTGGAATATGTTTCATTGCTTTTATCTGAACATCTTCTGGAAGTGATGAACTGAAGCCGTTTACATATATTTCTATTGTTTTCCAGCCTTCAGGTTCCACGAAAAGCTGATGACGATTTCTTTCTGCGAAACGATTGATTTTATCTTCAATACTTGGACAATATCTAGGACCAATACTCTGTATAGTCCCATTAAACATCGGGCTTCTATCAAATCCTGAACGTAAAATATCATGTACTGTTTCGTTGGTGTAGGTAATGTGACAGCTTTTCTGTTCCTTTAATTTAGGAGTATCTAAATAGCTGAATTTCTGAGGATTTTCGTCTCCTTTTTGCTCCTCCATTTTAGAATAATCAAGGCTTCTTCCATCAATTCTTGGAGGTGTTCCTGTTTTCATTCTTCCTGCATCAAATCCTAAAGAAACAAGCTGTTCAGTAATTCCAAATGCTTTTGGCTCACCCATTCTTCCTCCGCCAAGCTGCTTATCACCAACATGAATTAAACCATTAAGAAAAGTTCCGTTGGTAAGAACAACAGATTTTCCTTTGATTTCTATTCCTAAAGATGTAATTACGCCTGCTGCTCGGTTATTTTCAATGATAAGGCTTTTGACCATATCCTGAAAAAAATCCAAATTTGGAGTATTTT
>DAMDNI010000031.1:10601-11150 GCA_032083825.1 Bergeyella sp.
TCTTCTGCGAAAAGCATTCTATCATTCTGCGTTCTTGGCGACCACATTGCAGGTCCTTTTGAAAGATTAAGCATCTTAAACTGTATCGCAGATTTATCAGCTACAATACCTGAATATCCACCTAAAGCATCTATTTCACGAACGATTTGCCCTTTAGCGATTCCGCCCATTGCAGGATTACAGCTCATTTGTCCAATGGTCTGCATATTCATGGTGACTAATAATGTTTTAGAACCCATATTTGCAGCAGCAGCAGCAGCTTCACAGCCTGCATGTCCGCCTCCGACAACAATTACGTCGTATATTTCACTGATCATTGTAATAAAAAACTTAGTTTATATTGTAGAATTATTTGAAATGTTTCACGTGAAACAATTGCTATAATCCCTTATAAATAAAGAAAAATTAGTATTTAGATAAGTAATAATCTTCCTTAAAACGCATTAATTTTTCTTCATCTTCCTGTTTATCTTTATATCCACAAAGATGGAGAACACCATGAGCTAAAACTCTTTTTAATTCTTCTTCAAAATTTTTGGATAGGAGAGA
>DAMDNI010000031.1:11160-14593 GCA_032083825.1 Bergeyella sp.
GAGAAGCATTTTCAGAAATGCGCGGCAAAGATACGAAAATATCACCGCTTATCGTTTTGCCTTTCACATAGTCAAAAGTTATGATATCAGTATAATAATCATGCTGCAAAAAATCCTGATTTACTTTTAAGAGATAATCATCATCACAAAAAATATAATTGATGTCTCCGGGTTTTTTATTTTCTTCAATAATTAAATCTTCCAGCCATTTTTCTGTAGCTGAAGGGATTTCTATTTCAGGGATATTTTCAAAAAAAAATTGTATCATATTTTAAAACCAATGTCCGAGAATAACGGAGAAAATTCCTTTTCCGTTGTTTTTAAGTGGGGTAGTGTAATTTATTTTTACCTGACCAAAAGGAGATTTATAGCCAGCAGTAACACCAGCCGAAGATTCATTAATCTTCACTGCATTTTCAATATTTATTTCTTCAAAATGGTTGGCAAAATTAAGATTTCCGCTAAGAAAAATATTTTTGTTGACTCTAAATTGGAATCGGTTGGAAGCCGTAATGATATTATCAGACATGATCTGCCCAAATTCATATCCTGCAAACCGGGAAAAATTACCTAGATTTTGTTCAAAAATTCCGCCCAAGCCATACTTGTAATAGTTGTCAAGATCTTTTCCTATTGTAAAACCTCCAAACAAATCAATTGTATAAGTAAAGGATTTTGAAAAAGGAATATGAATGACCACTCTTGCTTTTGGCTGCAAATTTTTCTTTTCAATTTCTTCATTGAAAAGATCGAGAATTTTACCTTCAACATTTAAGAAAAATCCGCGTGTGGGAAAAGTTTTGTCATCCTGCGTATCACTTTTGATAAAAATATAAGGATTAATGAAATTTTTACTGTTAATAAAATTCTTTGTTCCGATTTTTGTTTCAAAATAATCGTGGCTCAAACCTCCTCCGATTGCATATCGGTCTTTCCAAACCGATTGTATATAAAATTCGTTTCTAAACCAGTTTCTTATCTCATATACATTAGAATCGCGGTCTTTTAGTTCGAGATTAATTCCTGAAGAATATAAGCCAAAACCCGGAATATAGCCATTATCTACAAAGTAGTTAAAATAATATCGTGGAGAATCTCCTGTAATTCCATCAAGAGATATAATAGCGTTCCGGAAGAAAAGTCTTTTCATCGTAACATTTACCAGCAAACCTGTATGGAAAATTTCATCATAATGAAGTCCGAACTTCAAAAAAAGCCGCGTATTGTCTTCTTCTATGTCAAGTTTAAGATAATTTTTGTCGTTTTCTTTAAGAATATCATAATTAATAAGATTGTAATTGTTGGTTGCATATAGTTTATCAATCATCTTATTAATACTTCCGTAGGTTTGAAGAGAGGGAATTTTGAGGCCTAATTTTCCCTGAATATAGGATTTGTTGAATATTTTATTGTTGACAACGCTCAGGCTATCTATTTTATAAACATTGGAAAATACGGGGTTAATAGGAGCCCGAAGGAAATTTCCATCTTTTTTTGAAAGCTGGTTAAGGATATCCGTGTATTTTTTACCTTCTTCGAATCCCGCATTCAAAATAGTCTGCTTATCTCCATAACTGGTTGCAGATAATCCTTTTAAGCTTGGATGAATATTGATATCAGTATATTTGTATTGGTTTTTTGTTTCTTTCTGTATTCCAAAATCAATTACCTGGTTCAGAATATCTACCAAAGAATTTAATTGTTCTTTTGAAGCAAGGCCCTGATTAAGATCTACACCGATAACAATATCCATTCCTTTGTCTTTCAATGGTTTTGAAGGATAGTTTACCGTCATGGCGCCGTCGATATACAAGCTATCGCCGATTTTCACAGGATCCATAAGGGAAGGAAATGCGGAACTCGCCATAATTGAATTCACTAAATCGCCTTTCTCAAAAATTTCCATTTTTCCGCTTTCCAGATTAGTAGCAACACACATAAAAGGAATCGGAAGTGTTGAAAAATCATTGACATTAGAAACATTTTTGAAAAGCTCTTTCAGCATATAAATATTTTTCTGCCCTTTAGAGATTGCTTTTGGAAGAACTTTGATTTTCCCGTTGACTACAGGCACCGTGAGAAGATATTTATCTGTAGATTTATTAAAAAACGGAGTTTCCTGACGTGTCTTTTCATTAGCAATAATTGTATAGAAATCAGTATCTAAGATAATTTTTTCAATATCTTTTGCTGTATATCCTGAAGCGTACAAACCGCCTACAATTGCACCCATGCTTGTTCCGGAAACATAATCTACTTTTACTCCCAATGAATCCAAAACTTTTAAAACCCCAACATGTGCAAAACCTTTTGCTCCTCCTCCGGAAAGAGAAAGACCGATTTTTGGATTTTTCGGGATTATAAGTCCTTCTTTTACCTGAGAAAGTGCAGGAAAAGATATAAAAATCATTATCAGTAAAGCAAAAAATTTTCTCATTTAGTTTTTAATATAAATTCTTTTTACCCTTCTGGAAATTGAAGTAAGAACTTCGTAAGGTATTGTTTTACAGTATTCTGAGAATTCCTGAAGAGATGGATTAGAATTAAAAATAACAACATTGTCGCCTTCTTTTACAGGGAGATCTTTTATATCAAGCATCATCATATCCATACAAATGCTTCCTACGATCGGAACTAATTGATGATGTACGCCGATTTTTCCGATACCATTTCCTATTAATCTCGGAACTCCATCTGCATAACCTACAGGAATTGTGGCGATTCGGGTATCTTCTTCTGCTTTGAATCTTCTTCCGTATCCTACAGTTTCTCCTTTCTTTACATTAGAAATTTGTGAAATTACAGTCTTGAAACTTACTGCACTTTGAAGCGATTTCTGTATGTTTTGATTTTCAGAAATTCCTACCATTCCAATTCCAATTCTTACCATATCAAATTGATAATCAGTAAAATTAGCAATTCCCGGGGAATTAAGAATATGCCTTAAAGGCTGATAATCAAGACCTGAAATTATCTTTGAAGAGTTTTGATCGAAAATTTTTATCTGCTGTAAGGCATACTCTTTTTCTTCAGGAATGTCAGCCGTTGATAAATGACTGAAAATAGATTTCACTTTTACAGGATAAATATTCAACTTTTCGATGAGCTCATCTAATTCAAAATCCTTAAAACCAAGCCGATGCATCCCTGTTTCCAATTTTATATGTATGGGATATTTGCCATCAAAACCACTTACTTTCAATTGCTCACAGAACAATTCCAATACCCGGAAACTATAAATTTCCGGTTCAAGATTATATTCTATCACACTGCTGTAGCTGTGCTGTTCAGGATTCATTACCATTATCGGAACAGTAATTCCGTTTTTTCTTAAATCTACCCCTTCATCAGCATATGCAACCGTAAGATAATCAATATGATGATGCTGTAGAAATTCTGCAATTTCATAACCTCCTAATCCATACGAAAATGC
>DAMDNI010000031.1:14603-17072 GCA_032083825.1 Bergeyella sp.
ATTGCCATCATTTTAGTCTGCGGTTTTAATAAAGCTTTATGAACGTTGATATTATGAAGAATTGCATTCAGATTAATTTCAAGAACAGTGTCGTGTTTCTGAAGTTCCAGATGATTTTTTATTTTTTCAATCTCGAATTTTCTTGCTCCTTTTAACAGGATAAGAGAGTTTTCTATTTGATTTAATATTTGATTTTCAATAAGTTGATTCGTATTATTGAAAGTATAAGTTTCAGACTTGAAAAGATGCTGATATTGAGTAATTTCTTCTCCAATCAAAAATATTTTGTCAAAATTTTGGTCATTTGTCAAATCGGCAACTTCCTGATAAAGTTCTTCAGATTTTTTACCTTCTACAAAATCAGTGAGGATAAGGATTTTATGGTGTTTGTTGTATTCATTAATAAACTGATAAGCAATTGCTAAAGAATCCAGATCAAGATTATAAGAATCGTTGATAATCAAATTTTTACGGATACCTTCAATGCTTTCGAGACGCATTTCTACTGATTTCAGCTGGTTAATTTTTTCGACAATTTTTGGATTGTCAAAGCTAAATTCTTTCATTACTGCAATAATAGACAAGGCGTTATTCAACGTTGCTTCATCTCTTTGCTGAGCAGGAAAAGAAATTGTTTCACCAAAATAGTTAACTACGATATCCAGATTTTTATTTTTCCAATCGGATTGGATGTGGATATCGTTATTTTTTTCCAGCCCGAAGGATATTAATTTTTTACTTGAATATACATCATTTATTGTTTTATAAACCAATGTATTATCTCCATTAAAAATAATGGTTTCAGAATGTTTAAAAAGCTTTATTTTTTCATTAATTAATTCCTGTTCATTTTCAAAATTTGCAGCATGAGCAGAACCAATATGTGTTAAAATCCCAATTTTCGGGGAGAAAATATTTTCCAGAATATCCATTTCTCCGGGTTTAGAAATTCCAACTTCGAAGATCCCGAACTGATGTCTTTCTTTAATCTGAAGCAGAGAAATGGGAAGCCCCAGTTGCGAATTGAAGCTTTTTGGGCTTTTTACCGTAACAAAATCTTCTGAAAAAGTCTGATACAGCCATTCCTTGACGATGGTCTTACCATTGCTGCCAGTTATTCCGATCGTTTTCAGATCGGGAAATTGTTCAAGATGGTATTTTGCCAGTTTTTGAATGAATTCAATAGAATTTTCAACAATAATCCAGGTGATATTTTTGATTTCTGCCATTGGATGCTCAGAAATAATAACCTGAATTCCTTTCTCAATGGCAGATTGTATATATTTTTCCCCGGAATTCTTCGGAGTATTGATCGCGAGAAAAGAGGTATTTTGTACAGAATATATATTCCTGCTGTCAAAAGCAATATTTTTTATGGTAATATTTTCATTTCCAATAAGTTTGGAATGGGTGATATCAGCAATTTGCTTCGTAGTGTAATTCATTATTGGTCAACATTTTTATTCAAAACTTCGTCTACGAAAACCCTTCGGCTTACCGCTTCATAATTTTCAGTTTCCCCAAGTTCAACAAGGTTTTTCCCTTGCGAAGTCCGCATAGAATAATTGGCGAGGTTTCCTGTTCTTTTACAGATAGCGTGTACTTTGGTCACATATTCTGCAGTTGCCATCAAAGCGGGCATCGGTCCAAAAGGTCTGCCCATAAAATCCATATCAAGGCCTGCAATGATTACTCTTATACCATTGTTAGCCAGTTGATTGGAGACTTCTACAATACTATCATCAAAAAACTGGGCTTCATCAATTGCTACAACATCGCAAGTGGAGCCAAGAAGAAGAATTTCATTTGGGCTTTCAACAGAAGTGCTTCTTATTTTATTTTGATTGTGCGAAACAACATCGTCTTCAGAATACCTTGTATCAATTCTTGGTTTGAAAATCTCTACATTCTGTCCTGCCATTTCTGCACGTCTCAACCTGCGGATTAGTTCTTCGGTTTTCCCCGAAAACATTGATCCACAAATAACTTCCATCCATCCGCTTTGTTTCGCGTGATTAATTGTATTTTCTAAAAACATTTTTTAACTTAGCCGTTATTATATAACCTCAAAAGTAAGCAAAACTTTGCTTTTAATCGGTATGCAAAACTTTGAAGATTTAAAAGAAAAAATATTTTTCGAAGCTAAAAATATTATTGAAACACTTTCAAAAATTTCTACTCAGGAAGAGCTTCTGCTAAAAAAAGATTTGATTGAAGAGCTGGACGAAAGAATTTCTTTTTTAAAGTTATTAGAAAAAAATCAGGACTATTTTCTCATTAATGAACCGCTACAATCTTCTGAAAATGAGGATATAAACTATTCTGAAAATAATTCCGAAGAAGAGGATGTGGAAGAAGAAGTGCTTTTCACCAATGAATTAAATGAAATTCATAAAGATCAGGAAGAAAATGAAGAAAAAGAATTTCAGGATGAGCCTGATTTTTCTGAAATTAAAAGCGAAATGACTA
>DAMDNI010000031.1:17082-18553 GCA_032083825.1 Bergeyella sp.
AAATGACTATTCAGTTCCCTGAAATTACCGAGACAATTGTTGAAACAATTCAGGTAAACGAACCGCATGAAAATGCTGAAGAAATATCCTCAGTTTCAAGTTTTGATGAAGAATACCGCAGAAATGTAGAAGAAAAAGAACGGGAATTAAGAGAACTTGAAGAAAGAAGAAGGACAATTGTAGAATTTGAAAAGAAAGAACCGCAAGAAAAGCCAGAGAAAACTGAACCTGAAAATCTAACGGAAATCCAGCAGCAACATCATGAGCAGGCAAAAAAATTCAAGCTGGCACACATAAAAGGGTTGAAAACCGTAGAATCTTTGTTCGATGATGATCCTTTGGAAAATCTCACCAATACTCACACCGAAATTCCAAAAGAAAACGAAAAACCTCACGAAACAGGAAGTCTTCTGAAAGGAAATATGCCTACTGATTTCATGGAAGCCGAAAAACCAAAGCCAGAATTCCGCCTCGATCTGAATGATAAAATTGCATTTTCTAAAACGCTTTTCGGAGGAAGTCAGGCTGATCTGAATGAAGCAATCCGACATCTTAATGATTTTAAAAATCTTGAAGATGCTAAAGAATATCTCAGCGATTTGTATTACGAACGAAACTGGAAAAAAGCCGACGAATTTGCACAACGACTTTGGACTTTAGTGGAAAATAAATTTTTATAAATTGTTGAAAGTTGTTTGTTGATGGTTGTTTGAAAAATTTGCTATCAACTCATAACTGATAACTGACAACCAAATTATGATTCAAAAAATAGAAGATTTCCAAAACGTATTTTTCATTGGTGTTGCCGGTGTCGGAATGAGTGCAATTGCACAATATCTGAAAGGAATCGGTAAAAACGTTTCCGGAAGCGATCGCTATTTTCATCCGGAAGAATACAACAAAACCAAAGAACAGCTTGAAGCTGAAGGAATTGAATGTTTTTTTCAAGACGGAAGCGGAATTTCCGAAAAAACAGATTTAATTGTCGTTTCCACTGCGATTGAAGATACCGTTTTTGATGTTCAGAAAGCAAAAGAACTCCAAATTCCCATTATCCGAAGAAGCCAACTTTTAGCGATTATTGCGAAAAGTAAAAAAACGATTGCTGTAGCCGGAACTTCCGGAAAATCAACAACTTCGGCAATGTTATATCAAATTTTGTTGGATGCAAATTTAGAACCGAGTATTATTTCCGGAGCAGGTTTAACAAGTATCATTAAACAAGGAAAAATAGGAAATGCTGCTGTTGGAAACGGAGATTGGCTGATTATTGAAGCCGACGAAAGCGATGGTTCCGTAGTGCAATACGAACCGGAAATTGGACTTCTTCTCAACATCGATAAAGATCATCAGGAAATTGATGAATTAATAGAATTATTCACCATTTTCAAAAACAATACAAAAGGTTTATTTATTGTAAATCAATCCAATACATTAGCAAAAACCTTGTCTGCAAATCCTAAAAACGATT
>DAMDNI010000032.1:0-2347 GCA_032083825.1 Bergeyella sp.
GTAATTGCTCGGAATCCCGGATCATTTACATCCGGACTTAAACTGGCCGTTTTGTTGGTTGGACCAATAGAGCCTGCTACAAAACGAGGTTTATCCGGATTCAAAGCTGTAAACTCGTCACAAACTTTACGGGCTATTTTTGCAGATTCGTAATTCAATTCATAGACTAAATCTTCCATGTGATAATCTGCCATTGCAATAGTAGTTCCGGAAAACGTATTGGTTTCGATAATATCTGCACCTGCTTCAAGATACTTGCGATGCACTTCTTCGATTGCATGTGGCTGCGTTAGAGAAAGCAGGTCATTATTTCCTTTCAAAGGATGCTGCCAGTCTTTAAAACGTTCGCCACGATAATCTTCCTCTTCAAACTTGTAGCGCTGAAGCATGGTTCCCATTGCACCATCAAGGATCAAAATCCTTTCGGAAAGTGCATTTTTTAATAATTCCGAGTTCTTCATATCTTTTCAATCTTTAGAAAATCTTATAGATTTTAAGGGAGATTATCCCGTTTCTTTCATTTTACTTTTTTAAAATCTATTCCAAAGCCTGCTTCAGATCTGCAATAATATCGTCTACGTTTTCCAGTCCTACCGAACAACGGACGAGACCATCCGTAATTCCCACTTCCAGCCTTTCTTCCACCGTTAATTTTGAATGGGTGGTTGAGGCCGGATGCGTTACAATCGTTCTTGTGTCTCCTAAGTTTGCAGAAAGGGAACACATTTTTATTTTATTCAGGAAGTTCCTTCCGCCTTCGATTCCTCTTTTGATTTCGAAGGCTACGATATTTCCGCCTAATTTCATTTGTCGTTTGGCAATTTCGTAACTTGGGTGGGATTTCAGGAAAGGATATTTCACCAATTTCACATTCTGATGGGATTCCAAAAACTCAGCTACTTTGATTGCATTCTCACAATGTTTTTCAACGCGGATTGCCAATGTTTCCAAACTTTTACTTAAAACCCAAGCGTTGAAAGGTGACATTGCCGGACCCGTATTTCTTGCAAAAAGATAAATTTCTCTAATTAAATCAGCCTTTCCGACAGCAACTCCACCCAAAACACGGCCTTGACCATCAATCAATTTGGTTGCAGAATGAACCACTAAATCGGCTCCGTATTTAATAGGCTGCTGCAAATATGGGGTGGCAAAACAGTTATCTACAATGAAAATCAAGTTATGTTTTTTTGCAATTTTTCCAAAAAATTCTAAATCAAGAATTTCGATTGCAGGATTGGTCGGCGTTTCTAAATATAAAATTCTTGTATTGGGCTGGATATATTTTTCAACGTTTTCAGAATCTTCCGCTTTGAAATAAGTGGTTTCTATATTCCATTTTGGGAAATATTTTGTGAATAACGTATGTGTAGATCCGAAAACCGACTGGCAGCTCACAATGTGATCACCCGCATTCAAAAGTGCAGTAAATGTGGAATAAATCGCTGCCATTCCTGTTGCAAAAGCGTAACCGGATTCTGCGCCTTCCATTTTTGCAATCTTATTTACAAATTCTGTTACATTCGGATTGCTGAATCGGCTGTACAGATTTTTATCTTTTTCTTCTGCAAAGCTTGCACGCATATCTTCCGCATCCTGGAAAATAAAGCTTGAGGTAAGATATAAAGGTGTAGAATGCTCATCAAACTGAGTTCTTTCGGTTTGAGTACGAATTGCTAAAGTTTCAAAATTTTCCATTTTTATTTATTTATCAATGAGTAGTTTACCAATGTACCCGTGAGATTTTTCGTTTCGTTCAGAATGACAATAAGAATGATTATTGGTAAATTGCTACACTGCTATAGTTAAATTTATTTTGTTTCGCTTAATCTTAAAATATCTCCGAACACGCCGCGTGCAGTTACTTTCGCTCCGGCTCCGGCTCCCATAATGACGATTGGATTTTCGCCATAACTTTCGGTATAAATTTCAAAAATAGAATCAGAACCTTTCAGCTGTCCTAATGCAGAATTTGCAGGAACGGAAATCAATTTGACATCCAATTCGCCTTTTTCTGAATGCAGGTCGCCATGCAAATCTCCGACATACCGCAAAACGTATTCTGGCTGCTGATTTTCTTTAATTTTCTGATATTCTTCATCCAACTCTTCTAATCTGGAAAGGAACTCATCCTTTGAAACGGAAAGCAGGCTTTCCGGAACGAGATTCTGGATATTGATATCTTCAAATTCATTAATCAAATCCAGTTCTCTTGCCAAGATTAATAATTTTCTGGCAACGTCGTTTCCTGATAAATCTTCGCGCGGATCGGGTTCTGTAAAACCTTTTCCCAAGGCTTCGTTGATGATGGTTGAAAATTTATCATTCCGAAGAGAGAAATTATTGA
>DAMDNI010000032.1:2357-18099 GCA_032083825.1 Bergeyella sp.
TATTGAAAACATAACTCAATGTCCCTGAAAAAACGCCTTTGATTCTGGTAATATTTTCTCCGGAAAGATGCAGAAGCTTAATTGTATCTATTAAAGGTAAACCTGCACCAACATTAGTTTCATAGAGATATTTCTTTTTATTTTTTTCTAATAATTTTCTGAAATTGCGGTATTCTGAAATGGGTAAAGTATTATAGATTTTGTTGGAGCCAACAACGTCAAACCCATTCTCAACAAAGACCGGATAATTTTTCACAAAATCTTTGCTTGCCGTATTATCCACCATCACCAGATTTTCCAGATGATATTCTTTTGCGAAATCCAGCAAAGAATCTATGCTTGATTCTGCCTGTGAATATTTGATTTTCTGTCTCCAGTCGCTGCCAAAACCCGCTTTATTAAAAGCAATTTTTCTGGAATTGGCGATAGCAACGATTTTCAGATCTACTCTTTTCCTTTTCAGAATATCGTAAGCAGAATCTAAAATTTGTTCAACCAAAGTTCCGCCGACATTTCCGTGACCGATTAAAGCAAGATGAACGGTTTTCGGCTTCCCGTAGATTTCGGTTTCGATGATATTTTTTGTGATTTCGGTCTGATTTCCGGTCACTACAATGTTCACTCTTCCCGCCGAAGCAATCTGGCTCAGGAGCAAAGGATAAATCTTATTACGCTGAAGTTCTGATAAAATTTTGTTATAATTATCCGAGACAAACCCGATAACACTAAGATTTTCAATACTGTAAATATTGCTGACGTGTCCTTCAGATTTCTCTTTTTCAAATTCTTTTTTCAGAAAATCAACCGCATCTGCAGCATCATTCTCATCCACAAGAACAGAAATCCCGTTTTCGATTGCCTGCTGGGAAATTACTCCAACGCTAATTCCACCACCATTCAAAGCCTGAAAAATACGTGAATCCACTCCAATCTGTCCAAGAAAATCCTTTCCTTCGAAATTCACTAAAGCTTTATTTCTATAAATATTAATTGCGTTATCCTTCATCAGTCAAAAATTGGTTTTAAAATTGTGTTCAGCTGCTCATATTCCATCAGGAAAGCGTCATGACCGTGAATGGAAATGATTTCGTGATACTGAACGTTTCTGTTTTTATTCTTTAAAAATTTGTATGTATTCTGTATTTCAAAAGCGGGATAGAAGAGATCCGAATCCACAGAAATTAAATGAATCTCAGCATTGATTTTTTCCAGCTTAGGTTCGCTTCCATTGATGTTCATCAAAAGATGATTAACGAGCTGGTATGCTTTTAAACTAAATCTTTCGTTTAATCTTTTCCCATGAAAATTCAGCCAGTCATGAGATTTCAGGATTTCTTTTTCAGAATTGATTTCCCTGTTAAACCTTAAATTAAGAGATTCCGGAGTCCGATAACACAACATTGCATGCACTCTTGCTTTTTCTAAAGGTTTTTCTTCTGATTCCAAAAGAAATTTTTGAACAAGGCATTGAGAATGCAGCCAATCTGAAGTTTTGAAATCTGTAGCAACCGGAATAAATCTTTCTGCCAAATCATTTTCCAAAGCCAGCATTTCCCAGCCTATTGAACCTCCGACAGATCCGCCAACCAAGGCGAAAAGTTTTTCTATTTTCAGATTTTTTAATCCTTTAATGAAAATCCGGGCAATATCCTGAGCTGTAAAATCTTCATAATGATAAAGAAAAAATCCGTCAAACCCATTTCCCGGAATATTAAAGCAGATAATGGTAAATCTATTCGTATCAATCACTTTTCCTTCTCCTACTAATGTTTTCCACCAGCCATTTTCGCCAGCAACATCAGAGTTTCCGGTCAAAGCGTGATTAATCAAAACAACTGGAGCGGAATACAGCTCTTTTCCAAAAAGCTGATAGCTTAACGGAATATCATAAACCTTACCGGTATGAGTCCTGAATTGATTAATTTGAATATGTTGTAGCTTGCTTTCCAATTTTGCCTGATTAAAAAAATTGAAAATGCTACGAGAAATGTAGTAAAAATGCGCGTTATCTTTCTCAATAATTGAGTAGAATTTAGCACCTTCTTCGTTTCCGAAGGGTTGCCAAGGTTTCACAGAGTCTATCTCTCCACCTTTCTCGATAACATTTTCAATATGTAAATGAACAAATCTGGCGGCAAAGATAGGACATAATTTTCAGAAAGAGAAAAGATTTCCAAATTTTTTATTTTCCTTAATTTCGCATTGAAAAGCCAGAAACAATGAGTGAAGAATTAAAAAGATTGAGAGACGAAAAATGGAAAACCTGGGGGCCTTACGTCAGCAACAGGCAATGGGGAAATGTAAGAGAAGATTACAGCCCGAACGGAAATGCCTGGGAATTTACAGGACATGACACTGCCGAAAGCTATGCATATCGTTGGGCAGAAGAAGGAATCGCAGGAATTTCGGACACTAAACAGCAATTGTGTTTTGCTCTTTCATTCTGGAATAAAAAAGATAAAAGAATAAAAGAACGTTTTTTCGGACTGAGCAACTATCAGGGAAATCACGGAGAAGATATCAAAGAAATTTTTTATTATCTGGATAATACACCTTCTCATACGTACATGAAAATGGTGTATAAATATCCTATTAATGAATTTCCGTATGAAGAAATAATCCTGGAAAACGGGAAACGTTCAAAAAAAGAACCGGAATTTGAAATCATCGACACCGGAATTTTCGATCATGATGAATATTTCGATATCTTTATTGAATACTGCAAAGTGGATTCTGATGATATTTTCATCCGCGTTACCGCTCACAACCGCAGTTCCCTGAAAGCCCCTTTGGTGATTTTGCCAACGGTCTGGTTCCGAAACAACTGGAAATGGGGGTATAACGAATACAAACCCAATCTGAAAGCTTCCGGAAACGGAATTATTGATATTGACCACAATAATATTTCCATAAAAAAATTCTATTCCCGAAATAAAAAAACAGAAAGCTTTTTTTGTGAAAACGAAACCAATACAGAGAAATTATACGGAGCTCCCAAAACAGACGCTTTCTATAAAGACGGAATCAATGATTATATTATTAAAGGAAAAGACACTATAAATCCTAAGAAAACAGGTACAAAAGCAGCTTTTTTCATTAATGAAGAAATCGAAGCCGGGCAAAGCAAAACATTTGATTTCAGATTGAGCCCGCATACAATGGAAGATGCATTCTATGATTTCGACCAAATCTTTGAATACCGGAAAAATGAAGCTCAGGAATTTTACGAATTCGTACAGAAAGACATCGAAAGCGAAGACGAAAAAAATGTACAAAGACAAGCTTTCGCAGGACTTTTATGGAATAAACAGTTTTATCATTACAATGTCGGAAAGTGGCTGAAAGGCGATCCTAATTTTGAAGCTCCGAGAAACTTTAATCAGTTTGTCAGAAACCGGGAATGGGATCATCTTCACAATAAAGATATCATTTCAATGCCGGACAAATGGGAATATCCGTGGTATGCGACCTGGGATCTCGCCTTTCACTGTGTTCCGTTTGCCCTGATTGATTCTCAATTCGCAAAAGACCAGCTTCTTCTTTTGACAAAAGAATGGTACATGCATCCAAACGGACAGCTTCCCGCTTACGAATGGGATTTGAGTGATGTCAATCCGCCTGTTCATGCATGGTCATGTTTCAGAGTTTTTAAAATTGATGAAAAAATATATGGCGAACCCGATCTCAAATTTCTAGAAAAAGTTTTCCAAAAACTATTGCTGAATTTTACCTGGTGGGTAAACAGGAAAGATAAAAAAGGGAATAACCTTTTCGGAGGCGGATTTTTAGGGCTTGATAATATCGGTGCTTTCGACCGGAACATGCAGATGAAAAACGGAGAACATCTTGAACAGGCCGACGGAACAAGCTGGATGGCAATGTATGCATTAAACATGATGCGGATCGCGATGGAACTTGCCCAATACAACGACGTTTATGAAGATATGGCGGTCAAGTTTTTTGAACATTATCTCTACATCGCCGAAGCCATGGAAAATATAGGAGCAGAAAAGCAAGGACTCTGGAATGAAGAAGACGGCTTTTTCTATGATCTTCTCCAGCTGGAAAACGGACAAAGTACTTCCTTAAGATTGAGAAGCATTGTTGGATTAATCCCGCTTTTTGCTGTTGAAATTATCGATCATGAGCTTCTTCAGAAATTACCAAAGTTCCGGGAAAGAATGGACTGGATCCTTAAAAACAAAAAAGAGCTTGCCAACCTCGTTTCATACTGGGATGTTGAAGGTGTCGGGAGAAAACATCTGATGAGTATTCTCAGAAGAACCCGTCTGAAAAAAGTATTAGCAAGAATGCTTGATGAGAACGAATTCCTCAGCCAATACGGAATTCGTGCCTTATCAAAAGTATATGAAAAAAATCCTTTCGTTTTCTCTGCACACGGAAATGAATATGTTGTGTATTATACACCTGCAGAAAGTGATAGCCGCATGTTTGGAGGAAATTCCAACTGGAGAGGCCCAATCTGGTTCCCGATTAATTTCTTGATTGTGGAAAGTCTTCAAAAATTCCATTTTTATTATGGAGACAGCCTGAAAGTTGAGCTTCCTTTAGGAAGCGGATATGAAGCTTCGCTGAATGATGTAGCCGATAATCTCAGCAAAAGGCTGCAGTATATTTTCTTAAAAGATGAAAAAGGAAACCGTGCCTTTAACGGAGGAAACGAAAAGTTCAATAAAGATCCTCATTTTAAGGATTATATTATGTTTTATGAATATTTTCACGGTGACAACGGGCGCGGAGTTGGGGCAAGCCATCAATCTGGATGGACCGCCACTGTTGCCAAACTTATACAGCCAAAAGTAAATTAACGACTTATAAAATTTCGGCGGGCTTCTTCGAAGCCCGCCGAAATTCTTTTATTCAAAAAAAAATTATTCCGCTTTTTCGCCGTTTACAAACACTTCGTAGCTTACTTCAACATTTGGCTCGAGAGTTTTGGAAACCGAACAATATTTTTCAAACGAAAGCTGTGCGGCTTTATATGCTTTTTTCGAATCAATTGCTCCTTTCAGATAGAAGCTGACTTTTATGGTTTTGAATGGTTTTGCCTCTTCTACCTGCACCCTTTCGCCTTCCACTTCTGCATAGAAATCAGAAATCTCCTGACGCTGTTTTTTCAGGATCGAAACAACATCAATTCCGCTGCAGCCGGCAACAGCCATCAAAACAGACTGCATAGGGGAAACCCCTTTGGCTCCGGGAAGCGTTGTGTTATCTAAAAGAATTGAATTTCCCTGATCATTGGTACATTCAAAAAGGAAATCATCGTTGATTCTGTTAAGTTTAATCTTCATTTTTTACAAATTTATACTGCAAAATTACAAACGTATACGGATATTTCAGCAATTATTTTCCTTTCTGGTCTTCAAAAATTGCTTTGCTGTAATGTATTGTCATTTTATCTAGAATAGTAAAATGTTTTATCACTCTTTTTTCAAAGTTTTCATATTCCTGAGGTTTTGAGGTTCCCCAGGCAACTTCCGAAAGTGCCATCATTCTTGGAAAAATCATGTGTTCCACGCCTTTGAAATCGAGGATATACTCTGTCCATAGATTGCCCTGTGTTCCCCAGATAAATTGTGCTTCGTTTTCAGATAATTCTGATGGGACCGGATTGAATGAATATACTTTATCCAACCGGTTGTTCCCGCCAAAAGCCAATGGCTCAGTTTTAGGATTTCCCTGATAATGGTCAAAATAATTGGAAGAAGCCGGTGTCATAATTGCTTTATGTCCTGATTTTGCAGCGTGGATTCCGCCTTCAATACCTGTCCAGCTCATTACCGTCGCATTCGGAGCCAGGCCGCCTTCAAGAATTTCTTCCCAGCCAATGATTTTTTTACCTTTTGAATTCAGATGTTTTTCAATCCTTTTTATGAAATAGCTTTGAAGCTCATGCTCGTCTTTCAGATTCAGCTTTCGAATGAGATCCTGTACAAATATACTTTCTTTCCATACCTTTTTCGGGGCTTCATCTCCTCCGATATGAATGTATTCGTAAGGAAAAAGAGCTGCGACTTCATCGAGAACATTTTCTAAAAATTCAAAAGTAAATTCGGTCGGACAGAGAATATTTTCTTCAATTCCCCATTTTTTGCTGACTTCGAAGTTTCCTTTTAAACAGGAAAGTTCCGGATAAGAAGCAATGGCAGCAACTGCATGTCCGGGCATTTCAATTTCCGGGATAACATCGATGTGCAGTTTTTTCGCATAATTGACGATATCCTTAATCTGATCCTGAGTATAAAATCCTCCATATTTTTTGTTATCAAACTTCATATCAGAGTAAGGCCCGATTTGCGAACCGCTTCTCCAAGCACCGATTTCGGTGAGCTTCGGATACTTTTTGATTTCGATTCTCCAGCCCTGATCGTCTGTAAGATGCCAATGAAACTTGTTGTATTTGTACATTGCGAGATAATCCAGGTATTTTTTGACCTCATCTACTGTAAAAAAATGGCGTGCTACGTCAAGATGCATTCCGCGATAATCGAATTTCGGATAATCTTCAATTTTCAGATTCGGGATTTTCCCGTCCTCGGAAGCAGCAATAAGTTGAAATAAAGTTTGAATACCATGAAAAAGCCCTTCGGAATCTTTCCCTACTAAAAGAATCATGTCTTTTTGTACAGTTAATTGATAATCCTCATCAAAACATTGAAGATCATTGTTTTTCAATGGTTTTTGAATCAGAAAAGAAATTGTATTAGAATTCTCATTTTTTTTATTTTTAGATAAATCCTTATTGTATATTTTATTATATAAATTGATAAAATACTGATATTCTGCAGATTTTTCGTCTCCGATGACAACAGTATTTTCGTTTATTTTAAAAAAGCCTTCTTTTACCTCAGTTTTTTGAGGATAAGGAATGAGATCCAGCTGTTGTGAAAAAAGAAAAGAACAGAGAAAAAAACAAATGGAGAAAGATATTTGTAACATGAAAAAAGTTTTACTAAAATTACAGAATTTATCCTTCATATTCAGAATTACATTTTAAACAAATTTTTCTTCCGATTTAACTTTTTAAAGGCTCTTCTATCTAAATTTGCATAAACTTAAATAAAAATGAACAGAACGATTTTTTTAGCTGCAGGATTATTATTTTCAATTTCTACACAAGCACAAATTTTAGATGTAATCAAATCTACCGTAAAAGACAAAACCGGAATCGACATTACCAAAAATTCCGGATCAGCAACTTCAGGTACCAATTCTTCTTCAGCAAATCTCGGCAATCTTACTTCATCCCAAATCTCATCAGGGCTGAAAGAAGCACTGAATCTCGGTGTTCAGGAAGGAGTAAAAAAGCTGGCAGTACAGGACGGATTTTATAAAAATGAACTGGTAAAAATTTTACTTCCCGAAAAATTGAGAGTTGTAGACACCAAACTCCGCGCAATCGGATTGGGAAGTCTTGCTGATAAGGGAATTTTACTTTTAAACCGTGCCGCAGAAGATGCCGTTACGGAATCTGCACCAATCTTTGCAAATGCAATTACTTCTATGACGATTACAGATGCAAAAAATATTCTTTTGGGAAGCGACAATGCTGCCACCAATTATTTACAGACCAAAACACAGACACAGCTTTTTGCTGCATTTGAGCCAAAAGTAAAGTCTTCATTAGGAAAAGTAGGTGCTGATGTCGTATGGAAACAGATTATTTCCAAATACAACCTCATTGCCGGACAATCTGTAACTACCGATATTAATGAATATGTAACCAATGAAACGATTGACGGTGTTTTTAAAATGGTAGCGGAAAAAGAAAGCGGAATCCGTAATAATTCTGCACTCAGAACTACATCATTGCTTCAGAAAGTTTTTGGCGCTCAGGATTAAAAAAAGAAACATTTATCATATGAAAAACTGTCTCCGCTTTTATGAGACAGTTTTTCTTTTTTCATATTTTTGTATCAACTCAAATCCTTAATATGCAAACTACCGATACCGTTTTGATGATTGAACCTGTTGCGTTCGGATATAACGCTCAGACTGCCAAAAACAATTATTTCCAGGTAAATTCTGAGAATAATGACACGCAGCAAAAAGCACTGAAAGAATTTCAGAATTTTGCCGAAAAATTAAAAAGCAAAGGCATCAATGTCATTACGATAAAAGATACTTTAGAGCCTCACACCCCGGATTCCATTTTTCCGAACAACTGGGTAAGTTTCGGGAAAGACGGAAAAGTTTTCCTATATCCTATGTTTGCGCCAAACCGCCGTGACGAAAGAAGAAGAGAAATTCTCGAAGAGATTATGAATGAGGGTTTTGAAATCAGAGAAATTGATGACATCTCTGATATCGAAAGCGAAAATATCTTTCTTGAAGGAACAGGAAGCATGATTTTTGATCATGATTATAAAATTGCCTACGGTTCTGTTTCTTTGCGCCTTGACGAAAACCTTTTCAGGGAATTCTGCAAAAAAACAGGATATGAGCCTGTCGTTTTTCATTCTTTTCAAACTGCAGGAACAGAGCGTCTTCCTATTTACCATACTAATGTGATGATGTGCGTTGCCGATCAGTTTGTGGTAATCTGCCTTGATTCCATTGATAATGAAATGGAACGTGAAAAAGTACAGGAAGTCATCAAATCCACAAACAAAGAAATCATAGAAATTACGGAAGAACAGCTGCAACAGTTTGCAGGAAACATGCTTCAGGTACAGAATAATGCCGGGAAAAAATTTCTTGTCATGAGCGAAACTGCCTACAAATCTTTAACTCCCGGACAAATTTCCCGGATCGAAAAATATTCAGAAATCATCTATTCCAATCTTCATACGATCGAAGTGAACGGAGGCGGAAGCGCAAGGTGTATGCTGGCAGAGGTTTTTTTACCAAAAAGATGATTTTTTAGTTTTCTTTTTTCTACGGAATATTTATATTTGGTAAAATTTGAAAAAGAAAAATTTTAAGACTGAATTATTTCTTTTTTAAAATTAAAATTTCTTTGATACTATAATTTTATTTCTTGGAACATCAATACAGTAAAGGATTACATATTCTGCTGACTTTAAAAACAGCATCAGACCGGCTGCTTACTGATTGCGACCATTTTCTCCGCTTTTCTAAAAAAGTTTTGGAAGACAACAATGCAGAAATCGTTGGAACTACGCGCCATATTTTTGAAAACAAAAGCTTTACAGCTGCCATTTGCCTTAAAGAATCTCATCTTTGTATTCATACCTGGCCGGAATATCTTCAGCTGAATTTCGATATATTTCTCTGCAATTACATTCACGATAATACCGAAAAAGTGGAAAAAATTTCCGCAGAAATCATTCAATATTTTAACGGGGAAATTCTCCAGCAGGATAAAATTTATCGATAAATGATGCACTATACTTGTCCTGTATGCAATGCTGAAAACAAACATATCCTTGACTTTAAAGTCGAAGAATACATCTGCCATTCCTGCTCAAACCTTATTGATACAGATAAAAACATATCAAAAAAGATCGTGAAAAAACCAACAGAGAATGTTGTTTTGGACACTAATAACAAAGGAATAATAGACGGCGTGGAATATTTTGTTACCGGAATCGTTGTCAGAAAATACGGCTCATCAACATTCTGGAGAGAATATTATTTGAAGGATAAAAATAACAAGGATGCATTTCTAAGCGAAAGCGACGGACATTGGGTTTTTCTTCTTCCCCAAGATGAACCGCTGAAAGAAAACGGATGGCACTGCGAATTCAAAGGGAAAAAATACAGATGGTATGAAAGTACTCCTTGTAACCTCTACGCAGCCCAAGGTTTTTTCGAAGAGAAACTGAATTTCAAACTTGCCAATTATACAGAATTTGTGAATGGAAAAGAGATGGTCTCTTGGGAAAAAACAGGAAATAAACAGGAATATTTCTGGGGAAAGCACATTTCGAAGCAAAAAATAAAAAACAGATTCAAGCCTTATTATATGCCCGAATATTACGGGATTGGCATTGTGCAGCCGTTTTATATAAATATAAAACAGCTGGGGAATATTTTTGGAATAGCTGCTCTTTTGATTTGTCTTGTACAGCTTTACATATTGTCATCAAGAACAAATGCTACTGTTTTTAGCGAGAATATCCCTTTCCACAGCGTAAAGGATAAAGAAATGGTCAGCAAAAGCTTTGAACTCAATGGCGGTTCTGCGCCAATGGAAGTAACGTTGCGCTCGAATGTTGACAACTCATGGGCCAATACTGAACTCAGCCTTGTAAACGAAAAAACCAATGAAATCACATACACTTCACAAGACATAGAATATTATCATGGCTACGAAGATGGTGAAAACTGGAGTGAAGGAAGCCAGAAAAAAGAATTCAATTTCTGCGGGATTGCTCCCGGAAAATACCATTTCCTGATTTCTGCGGAAAAGCAAACGGGTTCTTCATCGGAAAGCATTGCTTCAGAAGCAATTTCTGTTTATGACAACGGAGCTTTTATTGTTTCCAGAAAGTCGAATGGTTATGTAGATGTTTATGAAAAAGCGACAGGAAATTCCACCACCTATGACAATATTGAGCATTTCCGGAAAGATTCTGCAAATCGTGCTGCCAGCGAAAATATTTTAGCCCTTCAAAATCAAGATTCTGCAAAAAATGCCCCTGTTATCAGAGAAACTGGATCTTCCCAAAATTCAGATGTTACAGACAACAATCCTGATATTGAAATTCTTGCAAAATGGAAACCTGTCTCTTTCTGGAATTTCGGAATTGTGCTGGCTTTGATTATAGGATTGTATGCGTTTTTGCGCTTAGGAAAATATTATTTCGACAAATCTAAATGGAATAACAGTTCTAACTCTCCTTATGAATAAAAAATGAAAAATTCTTTACAATATATTAAAAGCAACTGGCCGATTCTGCTGATCGGGACTTTTTTTGTGGGATGGTTTGTATACCTCACCTATTCCGGAAACCAATTCTGCGACTGCGCCAAAACAGAAAAATATCAGGACGGAAGCAGCACTCGAAGCCACGGACATTCTTATTACAGGTTTTATCATAAATAAAAAAACAATGGGAGATTTCAATTATTTACCGATTATCAATTCCGTATTTTATTCCTTTTTAGGAATCGTCATTTTACTCGTATGCTATCTTTTTATTGAAAAGCTGACGCCGGAAAAAACATGGCACGAAATATCTAAAAACAACAATACGGCACTGGCCATTATTTTCGGAGCTTTCATTATCGGGATATCGATTATTATCAGTGCAGCAATCCATGGATAAAAAGAAAATTCCGTTCGAGCTGCTTTTGCTGTTTTCAGTCTTCATCATTGCAACCTGCGGATTGGTGTACGAGTTGGTTGCGGGAGCTTTGGCAAGCTATCTTTTAGGAGATTCTGTGAAACAGTTTTCTTTTGTGATCGGCGTTTATCTTTTTTCGATGGGAGTAGGTTCTTACTTTGCAAAATTCATTACTGATCATTTGGTCGACAAATTTATTGAGATCGAAATTTTGGTAGGTATTGTAGGAGGTATAAGTTCTGTAACGCTTTTTTGGATTTTCAATACCACAGAACATTTTGAATGGCTTTTGTATTTATTTGTTTTTGCAACAGGATGTTTGGTAGGTTTGGAAATTCCTCTTCTCATGAACATTCTAAAAGATAGAGTCGCATTCAAAGATCTGGTTTCCAATGTTTTCGCGTTTGATTATATCGGAGCTCTAATTGCTTCCATCTTATTTCCTCTGGTGCTGATTCCGCAACTTGGGATTTTACGCACACCCTTGTTTTTCGGATTGATTAATATTTCCATTGCCATATTTTTAAGCTTCTATCTTGGTGATCACATTTCTAAAAAATTCCAGCTCAGATTCAAATCAATTTCTGCTTTTATCATTCTTCTGCTCCTTTTTGTATTTGCTGATAAAATCCTTGCATCCTCGGAAGAAAAGCTTTATGGTGAAAATGTAATTTATTCCAATTCATCACCTTATCAAAGAATCGTGCTGACAAGAAACGATAAAGATTTCCGGCTGTATCTGAACAACAACCTGCAATTTTCTTCCGCTGACGAATACCGTTATCATGAAGCTTTAGTACATCCCGCAATGTCGATGGCAAAAAACATTTCTAACATTCTGGTTTTGGGAGGAGGAGATGGTTTTGCCGTTCGCGAAATTTTAAAATATCCTTTAGTTAAAAGCATTACGCTTGTCGATCTTGATGGGCAAATGACTGATTTTTTCAAAAAAAACGAAACGATGAAAAAACTTAATGAAAATGCTCTTAACAGTCCTAAACTGAAAATCATCAATCAGGATGCGTATGTCTGGGTAAAAGCAAATTCTGAAAAGTATGATGTCATTATCATTGATTTTCCCGATCCGTCCAATTACAGCCTCGGAAAACTGTATTCCCTGCAGTTTTACAGGGAGCTGAGAAAAATTACAACTCCTGAAACTTTTATATCAGTTCAGACAACTTCTCCATATTTTGCCCCAAAATCTTTCTGGTGCATTGAAAAAACAATCTCGGAAATCTTCGGAAATGTAAATGCTTATCATACATATGTGCCTTCCTTTGGAGAATGGGGATTCTGCCTGGCTTCTGACAGCATTTTGAATCAGAAAATCAACCATCGTCTTGATGATTTGAAATTCTATGATTACCGTTTTTCACAGATGGCTTATTTCAGTAAAGATATGCTGGTGAAAAATGTGGAAATCAATCGTCTTGACAATCAAATTTTAGTCCGGTATTTCGATGAAGAGTGGGGAAAAGTTCAGTAGGAAAGAATTTCTGAAAACTATTTTACTGGCCGGGATTGCGATCCCGTTTTTGCAGTACTGTTCCCAAAAAGCAAAAGGATTTCTGCTAAAAATCACAGGCACAAATCATGTATTAGGACATCGTCTTTGGGCGAAAAATTTCCCGAAATATTCGGAAGAGATTTCTGTAAAGTACTTTATTGCCGGAGCAGGAATTTCGGGGCTTTCCGCCGCACGATATTTTATTCAGAACGATGAAAATGATTTCCTGATCTGCGAAATGGAAAACCGAATCGGCGGAAATTCATCAAACGGACAAAACCGCTTTTCGAAATTTCCTTTAGGTGCTCATTATCTTCCTCTTCCTAATAAAGAGAATAAAGAAATCATCGAATTTCTCAGAGAATCAGGATTATATTTGGGAGACGACGAAAACGGCTTTCCAATCCTTGATGATGAACAGCTCGTTTTTCCGCAGGATGAGCGTTTGTTTTTCAAGAATTCATGGCAGAATGATCTAGTTCCCCAAAAAGGGATTTCTGAAAATACAAAAAAAGAATTTGAAAGATTCTTCGGTTTAATGGATGCATTCAGAGTAAAAAAAGATAATTCAGGAAAATACTGGTTTGATATTCCGATCCAGAATTCCAGTAACATTGAAGATGTAAAAAAGCTGGATACCTATACTTTTGAGAAATGGCTGTCGGAAAATCATTTTTCTTCCGAGGAATTGCTTTGGTTTCTTGATTATTCCTGCCGAGACGATTACGGTTTGGGAATCAGATATGTTTCTGCCTGGGCAGGAATTCATTATTTTGCCGGACGAAAAAATAACTGGGCAACAAATCATAAAGAACAGGTTTTTACCTGGCCGGAAGGAAATGCACGCCTTACAAAGCATCTTCAGAAACATTCCCAAAACAAAATCCTGAAAAAGCATTTGGTATTTGATGTCAGAATTTTAAAGGACAAAGTGCAAATGTTGGCTTTTGATGATTCCTCAAAAAAAACCATAAAAATATTGGCAGAAAAGGTTTTGCTGGCAACTCCGCAGTTTGTGAACAAACATATTATAAAAGACAGAAAAATAAAGCCGTTCAATTATGTTCCATGGCTCTTGGCAACGCTCACTTTGAGAAACGAATTCGGAGGGGAAGAGGAACTGGCTTGGGATAATGTTATATACGGAACGGAAGGTTTAGGCTACATTTATGACCAGCACCAGAATCTTTCACAAAATATCGGTGAAAAAGTGATTACCTATTACCGAAGTTTTTCCACGGAAAACTGTGACATTGCACGAAAAAAACTATTCCGAATGAAAGATGAAGATTTAAAAAAAATTGTTCTGGATGATCTGAAAACTGCACATCCAAGAATAGAAGATTTCATTCTGGAAATTGATTTTCATATAATAGGACACGCTATGATTGCTCCTGTTCCGAACCAGATTTTTGGAAAAGAAACGGAAAAAGCACAGCAAAATATAGAGGAAAAAATTTATTTCGCCCATTCCGATTTGTCCGGAATTTCTATTTTTGAAGAAGCTTTTCACCAAGGAATTACTGCAGCTAAACAAATGATGAAATGAGACAACCCTGGATTCACAATGCAAAAACAGACAGCTGGTTTATACTTTCGCCACCGTTTGTCATTTTACTTTTGATTATTTTGTTCCAGAAACAGCTCTCCTTTTTAGAATCGGGATTTTCGCTTTACACATGGCTGATTCTCATCGTATTTGTAGATGTTGCGCATGTATATTCTACCCTTTTTAAAACTTATTTTGTAAAGGATGAATTCAGGAAAAGAAAACTTTTGTATTTGGGGATTCCTTTTGTAAGCCTGATTTTAGGAATTTTCCTTTATCAGTTCGGGCATTTATTTTTCTGGGCTGGTTTGGCTTTGATTGCCGTTTTTCATTTTGTAAGACAGCAATATGGTTTTATGAGGCTTTATGCACGGTTTGAGCCTGCCGGGATTTTTAAAACAATCGATTCTTTGGCGGTTTACAGCGCAACTATTTACCCGATGCTGTATTGGTTTTGCACACCGAGAACATTCAATTGGTTTGTCGAAAACGAGTTTGAATGGTTTGGGAATTTAAGTGGGTTTCTACCTTTTTTTACAATTGTTTACTTTGTAATTTTGGCTTTATGGATCATAAAAACAGTTTGTGTCTTTATCAAAGCTAAAGAATTCAATATCCCTAAAAATCTTCTGATTTCGGGAACCTATCTCTCTTGGTATTTCGGAATTGTATATTTTAATAATGATCTTATTTTCACTTTGCTAAATGTAATCTCCCACGGAATTCCTTACATTGCCCTTATCTACATCCGGGAAATTGAGCAGAAAACGCCTTTACAGCTGAAAAAATTATCAGTATTCAAAACTGCTTTTGGCATTTTGCTTTTTGTCCTGATTATTTTAGGGTTTGCTTTTCTTGAAGAGCTGCTTTGGGAAATCTTAGTCTGGAAAGAACATTTTTCATTAGATTCGGTAAAAATCCCTGAAACCTTTTATCCGTTTTTGATTCCAATATTGGCAGTTCCTCAGTTGACACATTATCTTTTGGACGGTTTCATCTGGAAAAAACCAAAGAAAAATTAATGTATTTTTTCGATGAATTGCCGAATTTTTCCAATAATAATCTCCTGATTTTTGGATTCCTGAAAAGCAAGATGATTTCCCTGAAACTCATAGGATTCGTTATAAATATTTGTCTTTTTAAAAGCATCGTCCAAAATGATTTTCTGCGAAAAAGGAACAACATCATCATTTTTCCCGTAAAATGAAATAGTAGGAACCGCTGTAGAAATCCAATGAACAGGGCTTCCAAATTCTATTGCTTTTACATTTTCAGGAATTGAGGATGAGGAAATCAGAAATCTTTCAACAAACTTATAATCAGGATATTTTTGAAAACCGTTGTCGTTTAGATCTGCAGGCCCGACAATATTGATGACTGCTTTTACATTTTTGTTCTTATTAAAAT
>DAMDNI010000033.1:0-17898 GCA_032083825.1 Bergeyella sp.
ACAGACCTACAAAAGCAAAGGGCTTTTACCGTATTCAAAACTGAACCGCAAAAATTATTACAAACTCTCGGATGTAAGGGCTTTGCTCGAAGCCGGACAGCTGGACAATACTACTGAAGATGGATTTATTCACGAATGATAGTGACGAAATCGTTGCACATCAGGAAATGATAACGCAGCTACGAAATCGTATCGAACAGATATTAAAAAACTACCGTCCTGTAATGAACGGTGAAATATATCTTTCTGGCGAAGATGTATGCAAGCTGTTACATATCAGCAGACGGACTTTACAGCAATATCGTGATGACCAAATACTCCCATACATCCAGATAGGCGGCAAAATCATTTTTAAGCAAACCGACCTTTTACGGATACTCGAACAAAACTATGTCTGCAATGGACAAAAGAACAAGTAACGGATTTCAAGCAATCATATTTCTATATCGAAACGAGTTTAGTATCTTTGCTATGTAAAATATAGAAATACTTAAAGTGTTTTTGCTTTAAGTCCCACATTGAAAACTGGTAATTTTTAGACAACGGGACGATAAGGAAGAACGCTCATGCCATAGGCGTGGGCGCTCGCTTATTCGTTGTCGGGTATACCAGTGCCTCAATGTCGGTAAGTGTAGTTTGCCTGCGCCTTCTTTTTTGTGCGGGGCTACATCAACACAAAAAAGGTATGATATGGAAACTGGTACAGCACAACAAAGAATTACTCTTGCCTTTATCAATGATAACAGTCCGATTTTGGATTTGACCTGTGATAACCTCGTTGCTTCAGGGCTTGAAGTATTATTTCGTTCGGAAAACATTGAAGACGGATTATCTCAATTATCAGCATTAAAAGAGCTTCCCAAAGTTTGTATTATAGACCTTGATTTTTACAACAAGAATGTGCTTGAGCAGCTTCAAAAATTAAGAACGCAATATCCAACCATTAAGCTGATTGCCCATAGCGATATTGATACAGAAAAAACAGTAAAATCTATTTTAGAGATTGGTTTTGCAGGTTATCTGCTTATTGGCAGCGATGCAGATGATTTTAGAAAAGCCATTGAAGTAGCGACCAAGTAACTATTAGCAATCATTTTCGTATCCGAATTTCAATGATAAATTTTATTAAATTTCATATATAATACCGACAATCTTATTATTATCTAATGTAATTGTCATTTGTTCATATTTAAGATTGAACTTACTTCCTTTGTCAACTGAAGAAGGAAAATATTTTACACCAATAGTGAAATTGGGCAAATTAAAATTCCAAGATGACCTAATTTTAAAATCCTTGCCGCATAATTCTTGTTCGGAAGAACTAAGGTATTCTTTGAATTTTGAAATTCCTTCGACTTCAAAAATGGTTTTCCAATTCTTACGTTTCTCAAAAATTATTTGTTCGTCAAGATGTTTCAGAATATTACTTTCATCGGAGCTATTACAAGCATTTATAAAATCACGGATGATTTTTCGAGGTAGCTTTTGAATTTCTCTGATTTCTTTCTTTTTGTTTTCAAGATATATGTTAAAATCGTTTTCTACAACATCAGATATTTTGTAAAATCCCCATTGGAAAGCCTCTTGAGGAGATTTGTAAAGTTTATCTTTTAAAATTTCAGCATTGCCATCCTCATTTTTTGTTTTGAAGTCATCTAACAACAAAAAACCTTTTTCATCGGTGGTTTTGTTAATGCCATCCACAATATTAATAAAGTAATATTCCTCTTTGTCTTCAAATAAAACTTTGATTTTAGGGCTGAATTTTTCAGGTTTGCTTGCTGAGGTTTTTACAAGATATTTCGTTTCATTTAATGGATTTTCAATCTGTCTTCCCCAACCATCAGTCGATAATTCAGACTGGTATCTCATTATTTGAATTCTTATTTCTTTTCGCCCTTTTTCAAGGTTTTTAGTAAATTCATATCCTGGGAAACTATTGAGAATTGCTGTATCCAATTCCCATTCTTCATAATCGCTCGTGAAATTTATTTGATAACTAAATTCATATTCTCGTATGTAAATTGGAAATTGAAATTTGTTTTCGATAATTTTTTGTTCTATTAAATTAATATCAGGCTTTCTGTTTACTGTTATTGAAATTTCAGTTTCTATCATTACTTTGATTTAGCGATTTGTAATTGTTGACAAATTTCAAATTTAATCAATTAGAAATTGTTTGATAGCTTACAAAAAAAACAAAAGACAAAATTAACCAAGCGACGTTCTTTTGCTTCTTTTCTTTGGTCGCTGTGTGGAAAGAAAAGAAGTCATTACAAAACAAATAATGGGATACTGAATATCCCACACAATAATATCGTAACCTATTTTGATAAAATGTAAAATGGGGAAAGTGCAGAGCGGTTGCATTTTGACAAAGGGGTTACACCTATTCAATGCAAAAAGACTGTTCCGACCATCGGAAGGATCTGTCTTTTTGCCGCCCGACTTTTCGGGTCAGGCGGTTTGTTAATTTTTCGGGTTATTTAACCCTACTTTTAAAGCTAATAATTTCTCGTGTATATCTGCCCAATATGCCTGTCTTTCCTTATCGCTTTCAACGGGTGGGTTATGCTGATATTCTTTGTACCACCCAGTTTGCCAAATACCTTTTTTGAGGTCAGTAACTTCAATCCAATTTCCGTTTTTATCTCTGATTTTCATTGTGCTGAATTTTTCTGATTAAGCAATTAACTTGATTAATGAAAACTCTTCCGTCCAAAATTCTTCGCTCGTATGCTTTCCGTATGCTGTATAGTAGCCTGTACCGTTTGCCCGCAATACAAGCCTGAAACAATCCAGTCGGTTTTCAGGAACGGTAAACGTTTCCTGCTCTTGCTCGTCAAGCTCCACGAATACCCATTCCTTACCGTTTAGCATTTCTTCAATGTTCGGGTTATCGTCTTCGCCTGTACTGTAAAAATCTACTGCCGTATCATAGTAGTTCATTGAGCAGAAATAAGAATTGCCCTCTAACGGCTTAACCAGTGCAAGCCGTTTTTCCTGTTCTTTTTTCCATTCTTCGGATAGGTGGATAATTGCAAACCCGCAATTATCCCATTCGCTGTTAGTATTGGCTTTAACCAAAATATGTGCTGTCGCTTTATCTGATAGTTTCATCGTTCTAAATTTTAGTGGTGTTTAACTGATTTTCGATTTTACGTTCTAATAGGGTGTCGAGTATTTCCCATTCGCTGTCGTACTCCTTGCCCTCAAAATGGTACGTGTCTGTGTCCTCGTCTAATTCATAGCTGCAAAAGTCCTGACTATCTAAGCAGGTGTTTGTTAGTATGCCGTCTTCAAATATTGCCTGACCATATACTAAGCATCCTAATTCCTCATACTCGTGTGTAAAGTCCACTTTTAAATGTTCGGCTATCTGCTTCACGGCTTCCGTATTTGGCGACCATTTTGTTTCATACTGGAATACGCCCGCACTTTCATTGTCCTGACTGATATTGTAGAAATAATCTCCGTGAGTGTCCTGTACGAAATCGGGTAATTGCCCGCAGTCGTCTTTCTGTTCCTGTTCAGCCATTGATTTGAATAGCTGTGTTATCTGTTCGATTGCTTCGGATGTTCCCTCAAAATCAACCGTATTGTTGCACCAATTAGCCATAATTATTTATCGTTTAAGGTTATCTGTAAAAATTTGTCAGTCCCGAAAAGCAGGTGTATCGTCTGTTTTAATTGAAGGTTGCATTGTGCATCCTCTGTATATTCAATCAGGCAGTGAATAGCGAAAATTGAATTGTGTCCGTCAAAAAAATGGTCTGTAAACCAGTTCGGGCGTTTCCAAAGAGGTTCATTTTGGGCTGTTCCTTTTTGTGCATTCTGCACAAGCCTGTACCAAAATTCAGCCGTGAAAAATCCCTTTTGATACCAACCCTCACGAAAGGCGGTTTCATTTTGCAAAAAGTAGTCGCATTGCGTTTTTATAGCGTTTTGCAGGTTCTCCAGTTCTGCGGGAAACAGTTTGCATAATAAGCCCACTTTATCGAGGCTATCCATTTTATCTAATGCTTTCATATCTTTTGTTTTTAGTAGGCGACCACCTTTGCAGGCAGTCGCCTTAGATGATTAATTGAAGTTTAAAATCTCTGCTCCTGAATAGGCAAAGTCTGTACACAGTTCAAAGGCTTTTTGGGTCTTTAGCTGTGCTGTACCACCCATTACAATAGATTGTAGTTTGGCTTCGCTATCCCTATAATTGCGTACATTCTGAAAGTAGCCTGTAACGGCATTATAAGCCCCGAACAATGTGCCTTTGGTAGTTTCCATTTGTTGAGTGTCGCTTATCATAGCGTACTGAAAGGCATCATCTACGGTGTTTCTGAACACGGTGGAAACCTCATCTTCCGCACCTTTTTTCAGCAGGTCAAGCGTTTCTTTGTTCGGGCATAGTGCCAACTGGATTAACTTTCTTACTTCACGGTCTGTTACTCGTACTTTTGTCCACTGGTTAAAAATGCCCTCTAATTGGTTGCTCAAAGTATTGGCAAGTCCCATAATCTTATGGGCGTTCTCGATACGTTGTTTTGCTCCTGACGTATGTTTGATACGCACTACATTGGTCATACTCCGCAATGATGCGTTAAGGGTGTTTTGGCATACGATACGGATAGGGGTAAATGCTGCGGTAATACTTCCGCTACCGTCGTGGCTTGTGGTTAAGAAGATGTACTTTTCTGTAACATCGTCGCCTTTGCCTACTCGGATATAGTCGGGCAGCTTGGCAGTAATAAAAATGCGTTCCCCGTTGCCCAATGCTCCTGCGGTTTCGTACAATATCCCATCGCCTCCGCCTACAATAGCATCAAAGAAATTGAACGCCTCACGGTTTTGTACGATATGGTAGTCTTTACCTACTACGCCTAACGGTCTATTAGTGTCTGTGCGGAGTGTTGCGAAACTGTTAGGTACTAAAATGTCATTAGATTCAATTAGTTCTCCGCTGTCGCCTATGTTCATTGTTCTGCCCTGTGTAAACAGTGGGGATTTGATAACCTCGTAATCTAAACCTGCGTGTACGATTGCTTCCTCGCTTGTTGGGTACTGCTCTACGATTTGCCCCAAACCGTGCCACGCTTTTTGCTGAACGCTGAAGAATGAATGACGTCCTGTTTGCTCGTTGAAATTGATGTTGTGTGCCATAATGCTAAATTTTTGATGTTTGAAAAAATGTTATTTGCTTACTCGCTTTTCTCGTTTCCCGTTGTGGTTTGCTCCGCTTCGCTTCGCATAAATTTTTCCAAAAGAAAAACCGGAAAAAAGAAAGCAGATAATCCAAGCGGGCAATAGCGTAAAACCGAAAGGAAACGGAATAAGTCCCAGAGGGTGGCAAGGCAACACACAGCAACTCGGCGAAGCCAACATTTTGCCTTGCCATTATGCCGTAGTCTTTTGGTTGGGAGTGTGGGGTGGCTGCCCGCTATAACTTAGCTGCCTTTTTACCGGTTGATTGTGGAAATTTTCTATTCTAAATTTTTATGGCATTAATGACCAGGCTATGATAGCCTGTAATAGAGATTTGAAAAACGGAATAGCAAGGGGGCGTTAGATATGGGTTTCGTTTTTCAATTTTCTATTTAGCAAGTAGGTAATAAGCTCTTTTACAGCGTTGGACTGGGTAGAGGAAAGTAAATGTGCTTTACCTACCTAAAAAGTATGGGCATAAAAAAGCAGAACCGTTAAGTTCTGCTCATTGTGATTAAATAAAAGCTGATTAGATTGCCATCATAAATGCTTCTTCCATTGCCTTAAATTTCGGTGTAACCAAATCCATATCCTTACTGATTTTTTGGCTT
Source organism: Bergeyella sp. (assembly GCA_032083825.1). Taxonomy (GTDB): domain Bacteria; phylum Bacteroidota; class Bacteroidia; order Flavobacteriales; family Weeksellaceae; genus DAMDNI01. Next base: position 5,808 of record DAMDNI010000033.1, read on the forward strand.
GTAATTTTAGCGTAAATCTGTGTGGTGGAAATGTTTTTATGTCCCATCATTTTGCTAAGGCTTTCAAGCGGTACGCCCTCCGTCAAAAACATTGTTCCGAAAGTATGTCTTGCCGTGTGAAAGGTTACTTTTTGTTCTGTAATGATTTCTGCCTTTTCAACCAGTTTACCTATGTGTGTATTGCAGGTTGCATTGGTCGGAACCGGAAAGATAAATTCATTCCTTGTCGTACCCTGATACTTCTCAATAATACGCTTAGGGATTTCCATTAACCGAACATTAGAAGCAATATCTGATTTCTTTCTCCTGCTGATAATCCACTGATGACCGTCAAAGAATGATTGAATATTGTTCCTTGTCAGTTTCTTAATATCCGCATAAGCAAGTCCAGTAAAGCAACTGAAAATAAACAGGTCTTTTACCAGTTCATACCGTGGGTGCGATGGTACGCACATTATCAGCTTTTCTACATCTTCTTTAAGGATATAACCCCGGTCAGTTTCTTCCATATTGATTTCATAATCCTGAAACGGATTATCACGTATCAAGCCCTTTTTAATAGCCAGTTCCACAACGGCTAATAAAGGCATCGTGTACACCCAAACCGTATTATGCGAAGACTGTAAATCGTACCGGAGGTAAAAATCAAACTCCCGGATAAAATCGGCAGTCAATTCCCGGAAAGCCATATCATCACGATGATAGCGTTCTTTGATAAACGTGGTAAGATGATTGTAAACTGTGATATACTTGTTGTAGGTGCTTTGTGAGCGTTCTTCCTTTTCGACCAGTTTTTTAAAATCCTCATTTTGGTCGTTGAAGACTTTAAGTATTGCATCATCCATTACACCAACACCTAAAAAAGATAGCTTTACTTTTTGGGCGGTCGCAAAGCCCTCGTGCTTCAGCATATCTTCATAAATCTTGTCGATACGCCCACGTATGTTATCCAGTTTTTTATTAATGCTTAGTGCCTGCGCACTTTTTCCCTGAACTCTTCCGTGTTTCAAATCCCAATTATTGGGGTCAATTTCTAACTTTGTTCCGAAAGTCTTAGGGGTTCCGTCAATGGTAATACGTGCCATAATCGGGGCATTACCGTTCTTTTTCAGTTCGTTCTTTTTCAAATAGAAAAGCAGTTTGAACGTCGATTTTTTTGTCTGCTCCATAACTCAAATGTTTAATGTTTAAAATTAAATTACATTGAGTTACAAGGGAATGTAGAAAAGGGCGCAAAAAACTGAAATATAATCAGTTAAGCCATATCATTGCCTTTGTCAATCGGTAACGAATTAGTAACCTAACCTTGTCAATTTAAGCCCCAAACCTATCAGACACCGACTTCCGAACTAAGACTACTCTTTTTATAAAGCCTTGTATAGCAAAGGTTTTAACCGTTTTGCTTATTTTTGCTTTTTACTAATCTTTTTTAGTAAAAATGATACACATAAAACTGTTGCGAAAAACAAAAACGGGAAAAATTTAAATATCGTAGCGATTAAATCGATCGACCGTTTAGGCAATGAAAGTGAATATTTTGCAAAAAAAATAAAATAATTTTAGAATTGATTTCTTGTAATTCTTTTTTGTATTAGAGTATTTAGATAAAATTTATTAAAAAATTACACCGGATTTCAAAAAATAGTCGTAGTTTGCACCGAATTTTAAAAAGAACTCAATAAATGTCCATTCAATTGTTGTTTTCATTTTAAGTTTTACATAACAACAATTTTTTTATTAATTATTTTATAAATGAACATTTTTATTTCAAATCTCAACTATAACACTGTTGAGTCCGAGTTACAGGCATTATTCGAAAATTACGGAGAAGTAGAATCTGCCAAGATTATTACAGACAGAGAAACAGGAAGAAGCAGAGGTTTCGGTTTTGTTGAAATGCCGAATAATGAAGAAGCCCTGAAGGCAATTGAAGAATTGAATCAGAGAGAATTCAAGCAAAAAGTTCTTAATGTTTCCGAAGCAAGACCAAAAGAACCAAGACAGTCTAACGACAGAGGAGGTTTCAGAAGAGATAACAACAGAAACAACAGATACTAAAAAATAAATTCCCTGAGCAATCAGGGAATTTTTCTTTACGGATAAAACATGATGAAGAAATTTACTTTAAAGATTTCCTGCACAGATGAAAAAGGGCTGGTATATAAAATTTCAAAAATACTTCTTGAAAACAATCTGAATATCGAAAGAAACGATGAGTTTGTAGATAAAGAAAAAAGATTGTTTTTTATGAGAACAGAATTTTCCGGGATTTGCGAAACAGATGCCATTGAAAAAATGGTATCAGCTGTTCTTCCTGCAAATGCAGTGGTAAAAGTATCTGCAGAAAAAGTAAAAGATGTAATTGTTTTTGTGACAAAAGAGCACCATTGTCTTTCTGATCTTCTGATTCGGAATCAGTATAAAGAGCTGAATTTTAATATTATTTCTGTGATCGGCAATTATGCAGATTTACAGGAACTTACCGAAAAGTTCGGAATCCCTTTCCATTATATTTCTTCAGAAAATATTTCTCATCATCAGCATGAGGAAAAAATAATAGAGATCGTCAGTCAGTATTCCTTTGATTATATTGTCCTTGCAAAATTTATGAGAATTCTGACTCCGGGATTTGTGAAAAAATTCAGACATCAGATTATCAATATCCATCACTCATTTTTACCTGCTTTTATCGGTGCCAATCCTTATCGTAAGGCATTTCGCCGTGGTGTAAAAATGATTGGGGCGACTTCACATTTCGTTACTGATGATTTGGACGAAGGTCCGATTATTTATCAGGATATTGTGAAAGTGAATCATTCCCAGACTGCAAAAGATTTGTCTAAAATAGGAAAGGAGGTAGAAAAAAAAGTTTTAGCAGAAGCCCTGAAGCTTGTTTTTGACGATAAAGTTTTCATAGATGAAAACAAAACCATCGTATTCGATTAGGTTTTTCTACAATCATTTATATAATTTCCATATTCTTTCTGTTGCCTGCTTGGGTTATTGTAACTTCATCCCCGAATTTCAAATGAATCAAAATGGAAACCAACAGACTTTCAGCAGAAATGGAAAAAGCGCTGAGCGACCAGATGAACAAAGAAATTTCTGCATCACATATTTTTATGTCTTACGGTATTTGGGCGGATGACAAAGGATACGCAGGAATTGCCAATTTTCTTTGGAGACATTCTCAGGAAGAGCGCAATCATGCTATTAAATTTATGGAATACGTTCTCAACCGCGGAGGGAAACCAAAAGTGGAAACCATTCCGGAACCTCCAAAAGATCCCGAAAACCTTACCGAATGTTTTGATAATGTTTTCAGGCACGAAGTAGACAATACAACTTCTATTTACAAGATTGTAGATCAGTCTCTTGCAGAAAAAGACTGGGCTACATGGAATTTTATTCAATGGTTTGTAAAAGAACAAATTGAAGAAGAAACACTTGCGATGGATTTAATTGATAAGCTGAAAATCGCAGGCGGAGACCGTGCTTCTGATGAATCTTTATTTACTTTAGATAAAGCACTGGAAAAAGCTCCTGATGAAGCTTCCGATGCTAGAAATGCAACCGGAGACAATCCTTAAAAAAACTATCTATATATATATTTTAATAATAAACTGTGAATAAATCTGTCTTCAAAAAGAGACAGATTTTTTTGTTATGAAACTCATTTCAAAATCATTATCTTTGCGCACCGAATTTTTTGAGTATAAAACCTCAAATCTCAAATCTGATACTTTATGAAATGTGGAATCGTAGGACTTCCGAACGTAGGAAAATCAACATTGTTTAACTGCCTGAGCAACGCCAAAGCACAATCGGCCAACTATCCTTTTTGTACGATTGAACCCAATTTAGGAACTGTTTCTGTTCCGGATCAAAGGCTTTTTGAATTGGAAAAACTCGTAAATCCCGAAAGAGTTTTGCCTGCAGTTGTAGAAATTGTGGACATTGCAGGTCTTGTAAAAGGAGCAAGCAAAGGCGAAGGTTTAGGAAATCAGTTTCTTGCCAATATCCGCGAATGTGAGGCGATTCTCCATGTTTTAAGATGTTTTGATAATGGGAATATCGTTCACGTTGAAGGCTCTGTAGATCCTCTAAGAGATAAAGAAATCATCGATATTGAACTTCAGCTGAAAGATTTGGAAGCTTTAGGAAAAGCAGTAGACAAAGCCAAAAAATTCATCAAATCAGGAAAGAAAGAAGATATTCTCGCTTACGAAACCCTGCAGAATCTTCAAAAGTTTGTAGAAGATGGGAACAATGCAAGAGAATTTCCTCTGGATGATTTCACCAAACCAATTATTGACGAAGTCCATCTATTGACAAAAAAACCGATTCTGTATGTTTGTAATGTTGATGAAAATTCCATCAAAAATGGCAACGAATGGATTGGCAAAATTGAAGAAATGGCAAAAAAGGAAGGTGCAGAAGTTGTTGTTTTAGCTGCTCAGATTGAGGCTGATATCAATGAGCTTGAAACATTCGAAGAAAGACAAATGTTCCTTGAAGAACTTGGTCTTGAAGAACCGGGCGTGAACAGGCTGATCAGAAAAGCGTACGAATTGTTGAAGCTACAAACCTATTTTACAGCAGGGGTAAAAGAAGTTCGTGCGTGGACCATCGAAAAAGGATGGACAGCGCCAAAAGCAGCAAGCGTAATTCACACCGATTTCGAAAAAGGATTTATCCGTGCAGAAGTTATCAAATATGATGATTTCGTGAATTTTGGTTCTGAAGCTAAAGTGAAAGAAGCCGGAAAACTTTCTGTAGAGGGTAAAGAATACATTGTTCAGGATGGAGATATTATGCACTTCCGATTTAATGTTTAAAAATAAAACAAAATAATATAAATCAGAAAACTCCTTTATTAGAAGGAGTTTTTTATTTTTGTTAGCAACAAACCTTTTTATTATGATTAAAAGAATACTCTTTATTTCTGTTTTATCTGCAGGAATTTTTTCACAGGCTCAAACTACAGTTTTCAAAGAAGATTTTGAAGATGAAACTTCTGTTTCACAATGGACTGTTTATGATCTTGACGGAGACACGCAAACTTGGGAAATTCTAAATGCAGAACTGAATGAACTTCCAAATTTTTCAGGGAATCTTGCTGTTTCATTCTCCTGGTATCTGGAAGCTTTTACTCCGGACAATCTTTTGATAAGCCCTTCTGTCACACTTCCGGATTCAAACCAATTGAATCTTTCCTTTAAGGCTGCTGCAGGAGATGAAGATTTATTTGAGGAACATTATGCGGTATATGTCATTCCTGCATCTTCCACTTTTGAAGAAAGTATGACTCCTGTTTTTGAAGAAACTTTTGACCAGGGATATACGGAAGTTCCTAAAACCATAAATGTGGATATCTCTTCTTTCGCAGGGCAGGATGTCAAGCTGATATTCAGGCATTACGATTGTGAAGATATTTTTTATATGGGCATTGACGATATTGAGATTATTGATAATTCCAATCTGGCTGTCTCAGAATCTGCTGCATTATCATTAAAAGTTTCTCCTAATCCTGCTTCCGATTTCATTCAGATCAGCGGCATCAAACAACTTGATCATGTGCGTATCTTTGATATGTCGGGGAAAATAGTGAAAGAAGCAAAAAGTTCAGAAATTAATATTCAAAATCTATCTTCCGGTCAATATATTGTAAATGTCTATTCCGGAAATGACGTAATATCAAAAAAACTTATTAAGAAATAAATAAAAAAGCTTCCAAATCTGGAAGCTTTTTTATTTCAGCGGAAGCAGTTTAAAATAAGAAACCACAAATTTTCCGTTTTTGACTTCTCCGATTACTTCTGCTTTTCTTACCGTATTGCAAAATCCGTCTTTTGCGTGAGAATCGCCATGATCGTCAATCCCTGTACCTTCCACATAATAGATTTTGTTATTAAGTTTTACAGCAAGCGTACAGCTTTTACGGTCAGTTCTGTCGAATTGACAAAATCCGCAGGCAACATCTACAACTTGTTTTTTCTGAGTAGCTTTCTGTGAAAAAGCCGAAGTGGAAAATATAAGCAGGAATAAGATGATAATATTTTTCATAAAAAAGAAAATGATTTAATTTTGAACAAAAATACTTCTAAAACTTGTAACAGAAGAAAAAAACCGGAAACTAATTCTTAAAAACCAGCAACATGCAAAACCACGAAATCGATTACAAAATCTACGGCGAAGAAATGCAATGCGTAGAAATAGAACTGGATCCGCAGGAAAGTGTCATTTCCGAACCCGGAAGCTTTATGATGATGACCGAAGGAATAAAAATGGAAACACTTTTCGGAGATGGCACTGAAACAAGCATTATGGGAAAACTTTTTTCTGCAGGAAAAAGAATGCTTACCGGAGAAAAACTTTTCATGACCGTTTTCTCAAATATTTCTAACCAGAAAAGGCAGGTTTCATTTGCTGCTCCTTATACAGGGAAAATCATTCCCTTGGATTTGTCGCAGCTTGGAGGCAAGGTTATTTGTCAGAAAGACAGTTTTCTTTGTGCAGCGAAAGGCGTTTCCGTAGGGATTGAATTTCAGCGGAAATTAGGAACGGGGCTTTTTGGTGGTGAAGGTTTTATCATGCAAAAGCTGGAAGGTGACGGGATGACTTTCGTTCATAGTGGAGGGCACGTAATTGAAAAATATCTTCAGCCCGGTGAAATTTTGAAAATTGATACAGGCTGTATTGTTGCTTTCACCCAGAGCGTTTCTTATGATATTCAGTTTGTTGGCGGAATTAAAAATTCGATTTTCGGTGGTGAAGGTTTGTTCTTTGCTCAACTTCAAGGCCCGGGGAAAGTCTGGATTCAGACCCTTCCGATTTCTAGGCTGGCATCAAGAATCCTGCAATACGGAGCAGCCGGAGGAAGACGTGAAGAAGGCAGCGTTCTCGGCAAACTTGGGAATTTAATAGATGGTGACGGATTTTAAAAATAAAAAAACGCTTTAATTTTTAAAGCGTTTTTTTATTAGATTATTTAAGCAGGCTATTAAGATCCTGTTTGGCTTTGTTTACTTTTTCGGCAGCAGAATTTTTAGTGTTTTCACTCGAATTTTTCAGGTTTTCTTTTGCCTGCTGAAGATCTGCTTTTGCTTTTTGAACGCTTTCATTCACTTTTGCTTTTTCCTCGCTTACTTTTGTATTCACCTGGTTTTTTACTTCTTCAGATTTAGTTCTGAGGTCTGTAACTGCATTTTCGGCTTGTTGCTGAGCAGAAGAGATGTCTGTTCCTGCAGCTTTGGAAGCACTTTCTAACGTTTCTTTTGAAGTCTGAAGGTAATTTTCGTATTCAGTTTCTACAGTTCCTCCGTTTGCAACATACGTAGTTTTGGTAGATTCATAAGTAGCTTTCGCTTCTTCAAGTTGCTTTTTGGCTGCTTCTATTTTCACAGGGTCATTGGTAGCAAGAGCTTCGTCATAGTTTTTCTGGGCGTTGGCAAGCGCAAGTGCTGCATCCTGATAAGATTGAGTATAGTCAATTTTTACAGTAGAATTTTCGCTTTTTGAGCAGCTTTGAGTAAAGAAAAGCATTCCGAAAACGGAAAGGCTTATAATGATTTTTTTCATCAGAAATTTTATTTTTTAATTATTTGGTATTGGTAATTTGTTGCGTTAGTTTTGTAAGAGAAGCATCTTCTTCCGATTGGGAAATGTCTCCGTTCAGCCTTTGGATTTCCAAAGCGTTCACTTGTTTTGCAAAGCTAAGGTATTGCAGATATTTTTCAATGATTTTTTCTTTCTTTTCTGCAGTTTGGTTGGTTGCATTTGCATTTTTTACAAAAGTTTCCATATTGTCGCTGCAAAGGATGTATGCCTGAAATGCATTGGAAGAAAAGTAATCATTAATCAGGGAATTAGATTCCAGCCCGGAATATAATTTTGGCATTTCCACTGGCGCATACTGGATGATTTCATTGATGTCGGTTCCGCTTTTGGCAGGAAGAAGATACATTCCTTTGGTTTTCATTTCGCTATTTTCAATCGAAAGATTGGTTGCGGTAAGAAGTTTTACAAGGTTTTTCTTTTGATTGACATCAGATAAAAATGTATTCAGGCTTAATGCAATGAAAAAACCGGTAAAAGTTGAGATAAGTGATATGAAAAATTCAAATGTTCTCCCGTTTTTTCCGCGGAAACTATTGAAAACAGAAGAATTAATCATAAAAAGGGTAATTGCTACAAGACACAGAGCAATGATTACATAGATAAACATACTGTAAATTTTTATTCAAAATTATGAAAATGGCTGATGACAGTCAATTTAAATAGACGAATGAGCAGAATTTATAGATAAATTTTATTATTTCATGTATTGTAAATAGATAATTAAATTTTTCCACAAAATTTTTTAATTAAATTTCGTTTCATTAAATTTGTGAGTTAGCGGTAATTAAAAGGAAGAAAGAGGGAAGTATATGAGCGAAAATCAACAGGTAAACTATTCGGAAGAAAATATTCGTACGCTGGATTGGCAGGAGCATATCCGCCTTCGTCCGGGAATGTACATCGGGAAATTGGGAGATGGTTCTTCTGCAGATGACGGGATTTATATTCTATTGAAGGAGATTTTGGATAACTCCATTGATGAATTCCGTATGAAAGCCGGAAAACGTATTGAAATCAAACTTGACGAAAAGAAAGTGGTCATTCGTGATTTCGGACGCGGAATTCCTTTAGGAAAAGTGGTTGACGCTGTTTCCAAGATGAATACCGGAGGAAAATATGACAGCAAAGCCTTCAAAAAATCAGTAGGTCTGAATGGTGTCGGTACAAAAGCGGTGAATGCGCTTTCAGATTATTTCAGAGTGCGATCTTTCCGTGAAGGAATGATGAAAACTGCTGAATTTTCCCGCGGAAATATCACTCAGAATTATGAAGAAACCACAACTTCCGACCGCAACGGAACCGAAATTACCTTTATCCCCGACCATGAGATTTTTCTTCATTTTAAGTTCAGGAAAGAGTATATTGAGAGGATGCTCCGCAATTATGCCTATCTGAATCCCGGGCTGAAAATTATTTTCAACGGAGAAACTTATTTTTCCGAAAACGGTTTAAAAGATCTGCTTGAAGAGGAGCTGGAAAGCGAAACTTTATACCCGATCGTTCACCTCAAAGACGAAGATATTGAAGTTGCTATTACCCATACTGATAAATCACAGACCGAGACCTATTTTTCTTTTGTTAACGGGCAGAATACCACGCAAGGCGGAACTCATTTGAATGCTTTCCGCGAAGCGTATGTAAAGACCATCAGGGAATTTTTTAATAAAAATTTTGATGCTTCCGACATCAGGAAATCTATTGTTGCTGCCGTTTCCATCAATGTTGAAGAACCTGTTTTCGAATCTCAGACCAAAACAAAATTGGGTTCCAACGATATTGGACCAAACGGGCCAACAGTAAGAACCTTTATTATTGATTTTCTTAAAAATAAACTTGATAACTTCCTCCATAAAAATCAGGAGGTTGCAGAAGCAATCCAGCGTAAGATTTTAATTTCGGAACGAGAAAGAAAAGAACTTTCCGGAATTCAGAAGCTGGCAAGAGAAAGGGCAAAAAAAGTATCCCTTCACAACAAAAAACTTCGAGACTGCCGCCAGCATTATAACGACCAGAAAGCAGAAAGAAAAGCAGAAACACAGATCTTCATCACCGAAGGAGATTCCGCATCCGGATCTATCACAAAGTCAAGAGATGTGGAAACACAAGCGGTATTCTCATTAAAAGGAAAACCACTGAATTGTTATGGGCTGACCAAAAAAGTGGTTTACGAAAACGAAGAATTCAATTTGTTGCAAGCCGCTTTGAATATTGAAGAATCTTTGGAAGATCTTCGCTATAATCAGGTAGTTATTGCAACAGATGCCGATGTCGACGGAATGCATATACGACTTTTAATGATTACGTTTTTTCTTCAGTTTTTTCCTGATTTGATTAAAAATGGACATTTGTATATCCTGCAAACCCCTTTGTTTCGGGTAAGAAATAAGAAAGAAACAAGATATTGCTACTCCGAAGCAGAGAGAATAAAAGCTCTGAACGAATTAGGAAAAAACCCTGAAATCACACGGTTTAAGGGTTTAGGAGAGATTTCTCCTGATGAGTTTAAATATTTTATAGGAAAAGATATCCGTCTTGAGCCTGTAGTTGTAGGGAAAGATCAGACCATAGATCAGCTTCTGGAATTTTATATGGGGAAAAATACTCCTGATCGTCAGCTGTTCATTCTTGACAATCTGGTGGTAGAAGATCCTGATATTGACAAAAAAGAAGTTTTGGATCCTGCAGAATAAAGATGACAAAAATCCAGACGTCCAATAATGAGATTAAATAATAGAAATAAAGCTCCCGTTTATAATTTTATAAATACACTGTTGATCATGATTTTGCTTGGCGGAATCGGAGGTTTTTTACTAGAACGTTACAAATTCAATATTCTGGGTTGGGAGAGTAGTCTTTTAATTCTTGTTCCGTTGTTTTTGTTAGGATTATTTTATATGATGGGAAGGCAGATTTTTGAATATGACAGCGATGGCGAAGCTCTTAATTTTAAGAACAGGAATATCATCCCTTTTCTTAATAAGCCCGCTACTGATGAATTTCCTAAATACAAACTTCAGAAATTTGAAGTCGTAAATATGCTTTTTATAAAAAGGCTTTACATCACCGTTTCCAGCAAAAAAAGTCATTCAACAATACTTAAATATGATATCTCGTATTTAACCCGGAAAGAAATCAAAGATTTGAAATTTTCTCTCAGCAAAGTTGTGAAAGCCAATGCTGAAATACAAGTACAAGAACAATAAAAAATGACAGAAGAATATTCACACGAAGGAGAAAGTTTAAAAAAAGTTTCAGGTCTTTACAAAGACTGGTTTCTAGATTACGCTTCCTATGTAATTCTTGACCGGGCAATTCCATCCGTTTATGATGGTTTCAAACCTGTTCAGCGCAGGATTATGCATTCTATGCGTGAGCTTGAAGACGGACGTTACAACAAAGTTGCCAATATCGTAGGAAATACGATGAAATACCATCCTCATGGTGATGCTTCCATTACAGATGCAATGGTGCAGATTGGTCAGAAAGAATTACTGATTGATACTCAGGGAAACTGGGGAAACATTTATACCGGAGATTCAGCTGCTGCAGCAAGATATATTGAAGCCAGGCTGACACCATTTGCGCTCGAGGTGGTTTTTAACCCGAAAACAACAGAATGGGCAAAATCTTATGACGGAAGAAACAACGAACCCATTGATCTCCCAGTAAAATTCCCTTTACTTTTGGCTCAGGGAGTGGAAGGTATCGGAGTCGGGCTTTCCACGAAGATACTTCCGCATAATTTTAATGAACTTATTAATGCTTCCGTTGCATACCTTAAAGGAAAGAAATTCGAGCTTTTCCCGGATTTTCTTACAGCAGGTTTACTGGATGTTTCAGAATATAATGATGGGCATCGTGGCGGAAAAGTACGTGCAAGAGCAAGAATTTCGCAAACAGACAGACATATTTTAACAATTTCTGAGCTGCCGTTTTCCAAGACGACAGGCGATTTGATTGATTCGATCATTAAAGCCAATGAAAAAGGCAAGATCAAAATCAAAAAAATTGAAGACAACACTTCCGATAAAGTTGAGATTATCATTCATCTTCATAATGATGTTTCGCCCGATAAAACCATTGATGCGCTATACGCATTTACCGATTGTCAGGTTACAATTTCGCCAAATGCATGCGTAATTGTCGGAGACAAGCCTATGTTCCTGAATGTTTCTGAAATTCTTAAAATGAATACCGATCATACGGTTTCATTATTAAAAAAAGAACTGGAAATCGAACTTCACGAGCTTCAGGAAAGCTGGCATTTTGCTTCCCTGGAAAGGATTTTCATCGAAAACAGGATTTATCATGATATTGAAGAAGTAAAAAGTTGGGAAGAGGTTATTAAAACCATTGATGAGGGCTTGAAGCCACATATCAAACATTTGCTTCGAGCTGTAACAGAAGAAGATATCGTAAAACTCACTGAAATCAGGATTAAAAGGATTTCAAGATTTGACCTCGATAAATT
>DAMDNI010000034.1:0-11665 GCA_032083825.1 Bergeyella sp.
ACTGATTCTAGTTCCTTAATGCGTGTTATTCAGTTGACTCAACCGGATGAGATTTATAATCTTGCGGCTCAGAGCCATGTTAAAGTAAGTTTTGATGTCCCGGAATATACGGCAGAAACAGATGCAGTAGGTACCTTACGCCTTTTAGAGGCAATCAGGATTTTGAAAATGGAAAAGAAAACCAGAATTTATCAAGCTTCCACTTCAGAATTATATGGTCTTGTTCAGGAAGTTCCTCAAAAGGAGACCACTCCATTTTATCCGCGTTCTCCTTATGGAGTTGCAAAACAATATGGCTTTTGGATTACTAAAAATTACCGGGAATCCTATGATATGTTTGCTGTAAATGGTATCCTTTTTAATCACGAAAGTGAAAGAAGGGGAGAAACATTTGTAACCAGAAAGATTTCTCTTGCCGTAGCCAGAATTGTAAATGGAATTCAGGAGAAACTTTATATGGGAAATCTCGATGCATTAAGAGACTGGGGTTATGCTAAAGATTATGTGGAATGTATGTGGCTAATGCTTCAGCATCACACTCCGGAAGATTTTGTAATAGCTACTGGAGAAATGCACACCGTAAGAGAATTTTGTACTAAAGCGTTTAAAATTGCAGGGATTGATATAGTTTGGGAAGGAAGCGGTATAAATGAAAAGGGTAAAGACGATAAAACAGGCAAGATTTTAGTAGAAGTTGATGAAAAATATTTCCGTCCGGCAGAAGTTGAACAGCTTTTGGGAGATCCTACAAAAGCAAAATCTCTTCTTAACTGGAACCCAACACAAACTTCCTTTGACCAGCTTGTAGAGATTATGGTAAAACACGATATAGAATATGTAAAAAAAATCCATTAATGGAAAAAAATGCTAAAATATATGTAGCAGGACACAGAGGTCTTGTCGGTTCTGCAATATGGAAACATCTTTCAGAAAATGGTTATAATAATCTTATAGGTAAAACTTCCTCTGAGCTTGATTTACTTAATGCTCAACAAACAGAGGCTTTTTTTAATGAAGAAAAGCCTGAATATGTATTTCTTGCGGCGGCTTATGTAGGAGGAATAATGGCCAATAATATATATCGGGCAGATTTTATATATAAAAACATTCAAATTCAACAGAATGTAATTTATAATGCGTATAAAACTGGGGTTAAGAAGCTTCTTTTTTTAGGAAGTACATGCATTTATCCGAGAGATGCACACCAGCCGATTAGCGAAAATGAACTTCTTACCAATACCCTTGAATACACTAATGAACCTTATGCTATCGCAAAAATTGCAGGCTTAAAAATGTGTGAGAGTTTTAATATTCAATATGGTACTAATTTTATAGCAGTAATGCCGACCAATCTTTATGGTCCTAACGATAATTTTGATCTGGAGAAAAGCCATGTTCTGCCTGCGATGATTAGAAAAATACTCTTATCAAAAGCATTGATGGAAAATAAATGGGATTTCATTCGCCAAGATTTAATAAAAAGACCCATAAGCTTTTTAAATGATACTGATGATGAAGACAGAATTCGGAAGGGCTTAGAAAAATTCGGAATTTTTGATGACAGAGTAGAACTTTGGGGAACAGGAACACCAATGCGTGAATTTCTTTGGAGCGAAGAAATGGCGGATGCTTGTGTATATATTATGAAAAATGTTGATTTCAAAGATTTAATACAGGATAAAAAAGAGATTAGAAATACTCATATTAATATAGGAACAGGTAAAGATATTACTATAAAAAATTTGTCCTCAATCATTGCCGAAACAGTTCATTATAAAGGGGAAATTTTGTTTGACCATCAAAAACCTGATGGGACGATGAAAAAATTGGTTGATACTTCAAAACTTAATGACTTGGGATGGAAACATAAAATTGACATACTTGAAGGAATTAATAAAATGTACGAATGGTATTTGAAAAATCATTCGGTCAATTTTGAATAGGTTTATGAATTTTAGTTCAATAATAGGTCTTCTTCCTAAAAATAAAAGAAGTGCTAAAGCGATAAAAAACACTTTTTTATCACTCCTGATTAAAGGAATTTATATTATTGTTAATTTGGCTTTAGTACCTTTATTAATAAAGAAGTTATCTCCGGAAACTTATGGAGTTTGGCTTACAATGAGTTCATTTATTGGACTTTTTTCTTTTTTGGATATTGGTCTTGGGAATGGTTTGAGAAACTTGTTAGCTGAAAGTCTAGCAAAAAATGATAAAGAAGCAGGAAAAGGTTTGGTAAGTACAGCTTATTTTCTTACGGCGGCGATCAGTGGGGTCTTTTTCTTATTTTTTTTAGTTGTAAATTATTTCCTTAATTGGTCATCGATTTTAAATACTCAATTAAATCTATCCCATGAATTAACCGTATTGGCCGTAATTGTCGTTTTTTTTCTAAGCATGAGACTAACAGCGAATCTTATATCTTCAATTCTAACGGCTTATCAGTTACCTGCCTATTCTGATATTATTAATACATTGGGATTGGTTCTTTCATACTTTAGTATTTACATACTATCTTATTTTTACGCAGATGCTGATTTGGTTGATTACGGTTTTGTATTGTCCGCTGTCCCAATCGTTGTAACAATTCTCGTTTCAATCTATCTATTTAGTGGAAAATATATACATATAAGACCGAGTATTTATTATTTTCGGAAGAAATATGTTAGAGGTTTAACTAATATAGGTATGAAGTTTTTTTTAATACAAATGACCTACTTATTATTATCTCAGGCTAATAATATTATTATAGCACATACTACCGGAAATACTGATGTTACTATTTATAATGTTGTTTTCAAATATACAGGTTTAACACATATGGTATTCTTAATATTAATTTCTCCACTTTGGACTGCAACAACAGATGCGTATGTTTTAAAAGATTTTTCTTGGATAAAAGCAATAGTAAAAAAATTGAATTATGTTTTCATCATATTTATTTTGATATGTATTGTCCAGTATTTTATTTCAGGTTTTGTCTATAGATTATGGATTGGTAATTCTCTAATAATCCCTAATTTAGTCACATTGTTATTATTAATTTATTCTGTTTTAAATATACGAGCTTCTTTATACAGTAATATCATAAATGGAACGGGAAAAGTGAAGCTTCAATTTATTATGTTTGTGATACAAGCGGCAATTCATATTCCATTGGCATATTTTCTTTCTCAAGTATATGGTTTATCCGGAGTGTTGATATCAATGTGTCTTACAATGGTAATTAATAATATTTGGATGCCCAGACAATATTTTCTTTTGGTTAATGAAAAAGCTAAAGGAATTTGGAAAAAATAAAAGTGATAAAATGAAGACACCAGATACAAATATTTTAAAACTCAACAATCAATTTTTATTTAACAATCTATAAAATTTTAATTTTTCATGTTTAAAAATGAAGATATCAAAATTTCAATAATTACAGTAGTTTTTAATTGTAAGACACTTATTGAGAATACTCTTAATTCTGTTATCAATCAATCTTATGAAAATATTGAGTATATTGTAATTGATGGAAAAAGTACTGATGGTACTTTGGATATAATTAGAAAATATGAGAATAAAATAGATGTTCTTATATCCGAATCAGATAAGGGTATTTATGATGCGATGAATAAAGGAGTACATTTTGCTAAAGGAGATTATTGTATTTTTATGAATAGTGGAGATGTTTTTGCTTCAAATGAAACTCTTGCGAAAGCATTTTCTATAGACGCTGTTAACGAGGATATTGTCTATGGAGACACAATTGCTGATTTTGGAAGCTATTCTTCGTATATTAAAGGAAAAACACCTGATCATAATAATATGATGACTTTTTGCCACCAGTCCGTTTTTGTGAAGACTAACCTTTTAAAAGAAAATCCTTTTAATTTGCATTACAGAATTTGTGCAGACCAGGATTTATTCGCGAGGCTCTTTTTAAAGAAAAGCTTGTATAAATATTGCAATTTTCCGATAGGTAAAATTGAGGCATTTGGATATAGCAATTCTAACAGAATAAAAACAATTCAAGAAATAAGATCTATACATAAAAGTTATAATTTGGATCTTCGTAAAAATACCTATGAACTTATCAGAGCATATATCATTACATTTATAGAGAAAATTTTTGGAAAAAAAATAATTTTTAATTTAAGAAAACTATTGATGAATTCATAAAATTCAGAATAAAAAACTATAATTTTAGCTTAATTATTTGTTACCATACATCTTTTTAATTGTGATAATTATATTTATTTCTATAAAATAGCGATAAAAAAACTCTTAATTAATAAATAATAACATGTTTGAAGCAGAACGACTCTTTAACAATAATTTTCTGATACTATATTTGTGTTTGGCTTTTTGTTTACTTTATTTTTTGATTGAAAATATTTTAAGAAATAAAAAACATATAAAAAGTCAAAACATTATTCTTCTTGCTGTTTGTACTGTACTTATATTTTTATTTGGTTTAAGAGATTTTCGTGTAGGTATAGATAATGAAATCTATCTTTATTTGTTTGAAAGTTCATACGCTGAACATAAAGATTTTGGATTTAAATATCTGACAAATTTTCTAAAAACAGTTACTGATAAAAGAGGATTTATATTTGTAATTGCCGCATTATATATGGTTACCTTTTATTTATTTATTAGAAAATGGAACAGAGAAATAATAATTTATCTTTTTTTTATGTATATAAGCCTGTTTTTTTTCAAAAATATGGGGATGAATGCAATACGACAGGGACTTGCTTGTAGCTTTTTCCTCTTTGGTTTGGTTGTTTACAAAAATAAAAAATATCTTATTGCGGGTATACTTTTTTTTATAGGATTTAGTTTTCAGGCTACTATCATTATTCCAATAATAATTTGGTATCTGAACAGATTTATATCTTTGAAAATGTCTTTGATTATATTATCAATATGTTCTGTTTTTAGTATCTCAAGTATTGGGATTGATAAATTATCAGGTTTTTTGCCTTTTTTAAGTGATCTTTTTGAGAACAGATTTGATACTTATATCAACAAAACTACTGGAGAAGATTATATTGTGGGATTTAGGCCGGACTTTTTTTTATTTAATTGGCTTTTTGTTTTTATTGGACTTTGGATTAATCGAAAAATATATTCGGATGATATTCAACTGAAAATCCTCAAGTCATTTATACTGATTTCAGGAATTTTCTTTCTATATTTTAATCTTCCATATTCAGACAGGATAGGATTATTATCTTGGATTTTTATCCCATTAATATTTGCCCCCATTTACGCTGAAAAAACTCAGGGTATGTTAAAAATTTCGAACAGTATATTTTACTTTATTTTATTTTTAATCTTTGTTATATTCCCTAGTAAATGATGCGGTTCTAAGCATACCTATCTAAATGAAAATAAAAGTCCTACAAATAAAGATGTCATAATTTCTTTTCTGTGTTTTTGAGTGAATATTTTAATGCATAACTTTAAAATAAATAAATGTTTTCAGTCTCTGTAGTAATCCCGTGTTACAATTCTCAAAATACAATTGAAAAAAGTATTAATTCTGTACTTAATCAAACCTTAACCGTTAATGAGATTATTGTGGTAGACGATGGCTCATCGGATAATTCAATTGAAATAATAAAAAAAATCATCTATGCAAATAAGACCAATACCAGTATCATATTATATTCTCAAAAAAATGCAGGCCCTTCAGTCGCTAGAAACAAAGGGATTGAACTGGCAAAAAGTAAATGGATTGCGTTTCTTGATTCTGATGATTACTGGGATAAAAATAAAAATTATTATCAGATAGAATGTTTGAAAAAAGAACCGCAGGTTGTTCTTCTTGGTACAGGTTCATTTAAGAAGAATAGTTTTTTTAGGATAACCTTTAAAATGCTGCTTTTTAAAAACTATTTTCAAACCTCATCAACTATCGTGAAAAAAGAAATATTACAAAAATATTTTTTTAATATAAAACAGAAATATTCGGAAGATTTTCGTTTATGGCTTGAGATATCATATGATCATGAAGTAGGTATTTCAAATCAATTACAGGCATTTCAGGTTTTACCTTTAGCGAATAGAAACGCTAGCCTGTCTTCACAACTTTATTATATGCAGAAAGGTGAAATAGGTAATTTTAGATACTTATATGAGAAAAAAAGAATAAATTTTTTAGATTTTTGTTTTGCTTGCTGTTTTTCATATTTAAAATACTTTAAACGTATAATTATTAAATTCTATAAAAAATAATATTTTTGTCATCATCAAATAACATTAACAAACTTTATTTTTTGTATATTCCAAAGCATCATTAAAAACAATTACAAATGAGAAATATTTATATAGCATTGCTCAGTATAATCTGTATGAGATGCAGTTCTCAGTCAGAAAATTTTGTTTATAAAAAAGTTCCGGAAAATTATAAGAGAAAAATATCTCAAAAATCACAAGAATTTATGAAAAAAGAAAATATTCCATATTTCGAGCTGGAAAGCGCTCTTCCGAAAAATTATTCAAAAGATGGAAATACGGATTATACGGATGTCATTCAGAACGTTCTTGACAATAACAATAATGTGATTTTTCCTAATTTTCCATTACTTATTAGTACCAAAGCTCTTTATATAAGATCAAATTCAAATCTGCTTTTTCAGAAAAAAAGCGTATTGATAGTAAAGGAAGATAAAACTGCTCCAAAATATTTTGAAAAGATGAGCATTAAAGACAGATATGATATTTTAAGGCTATATGATGTAGAAAGTGTGACGCTTATCAATCCGAAAGTTGTAGGAGACCGCAGAAAACACTATGGGTCGGAAGGAGAATGGGGAGCAGGGATATCAATAAAGGATTCAAAAAATATTAAAATTTACAATGCTGATATCAAAGATACTTGGGGAGATGGGATATTCATAGGCTCAGAAAAAGGAGGTGTAAGTGAGAACGTGTACATTTACAATACCTCTATTGATTACGCTAGAAGGAATGGCATATCACTTACTTCCGGAATCAATGTTTTTTTTGAGAATCTGTTAATTTCAAATACTCTCGGAACATTGCCAATGTGCGGAATTGATATTGAACCGAGCTCTAGTGGGGAATACATTAAGAATATTAATATTAATAATGTCACCACCTTTAATAATCAGACTGGGGGGATTGCCATAAATCTGAATTCTTTTTCTACAGATAATGCACAATTGAAACGGACTGTTGACATAAATATCAAGAATCATCTTGATGATGCGTCAAGTTATGCATTGATATATTCAATTAATGTAGACAAGAAAAAATTTAATCCCACAGGAAACATTCTATATAAGGACGCTACTTGGATAAACCAGGCCGGAGATCTTTTTTGGAAGACAGACTATTCAAAAGATGTAAATATTAATCTTAAAAATGTAAGAGCCAAAAATGAGAAGGATAATAGCTATAAGATTATTAATGACAAAAAATTCTAAACATGGAATTTAAACTTTAAAAAATAGCAAATAGGATATCTCTATACTTGAAAACATTACTAATATTTAATTTATCTATGAATAAGTATTGCTAAAACTAATGTATAAACTGAAAGTGCTGTTATAGTAATTTCAGAAGTTTTAGGTATTGAAGACTCTTCATCACCCCCCCCCCCTTTAAAGATAAAAAACCAATGCAATCCAAAAATGTTCTCCATATAATAACCATATCCTTTGTAATCAATCATTTCTTCGGAAAACAGTTTAAATATCTTGAACAGAAAACCAACAACAAATATTTTCTCGGTTGCACCCCATCGGAAGAATTTTTTGAATTGTCGCAGTCTCTGAAATATACTCCGTTTCCTGTAAATGTAACAAGAAATATTAGTCCGTTAACTGATCTTAAAGCTATTTTTAAGATTTACAGATTCATCAAAAAAAATAAAATAGATACTATTGTTGGGCATACTCCAAAAGGTGGAATGGTAGCAATGATTGCTTCATATTTTGCGGGAGTTAAAGAAAGGATATATTTCAGACATGGCATTATCTATGAAACGAGTTCAGGATTTAAGAAAATTATTCTTAAAAATATAGATAGAATTTCCGGGGCATTGGCTACAAAAGTAGTTTGTGTAAGTCATTCTGTTAAAAAAATCAGCGAAAAAGATCATCTTAACAATCCGTCAAAGAATATTATTTTGGGGTTAGGAACGTGTAATGGAATTGATACTGAAGATAAATTTAATCCACAGAAAATTAGTTACAAAATCATACAAAAACTAGCATTAGAAAATAATATTAGCGAAACAGATTTTGTTATTGGATATGTAGGAAGATTAGTAAAAGACAAAGGCATAAACGAATTAATTAAAGCATGGAAATCTCTTAATGAGAAATATGGAAATGTTAAACTTCTTTTAGTAGGTCCAATTGAAGAAAGAGATGCCGTTAGTGAAGAAAGTAAGAAAAGTATTGAAGAAGAAAAGAATATAATTAATACTGGTTTTGTTTTGGATGCATCTTCTTATTTCAGTTTAATGGATGTATTTGTTTTACCTACTTACAGAGAAGGTTTTCCTACGGTTTCTTTAGAAGCTTCATCTATGGAGCTTCCTGTTTTGATAACTAGAGCAACGGGTTGTGAAGAGTCTATTTTAGAAAATCAAACAGGAACTTTTATCACCAATCAACCTGAAGATATTGCCGAAAAGATTGAAAAATATTATAATAATAGGAATTTGATTATCCAACAAGGGAAGAAAGGCAGAGAATTTGTTAGACTGAATTTCGAAGAATCGAAAATTTGGAATCAAATACACGAAAAATTAAATTATTAAATGAAAATTACCATTACTGGAATATCAGGTTTCGTCGGAAAAAATCTTTCTGAATTTTTAATGTCAGAAGGATTGGATGTTACGGGTCTTTCATTGCGAGGTAATTGGTCTTTTCCTAAAAATGCGGATGCTGTCATTCATCTTGCAGGAAAAGCGCATGATACTTCCAATACTTCTGATGCAGAAGAATATTTTAAAATAAATCGTGATCTTACTATTCAGCTTTTTGATGATTTTCTGAAATCTGATTGTAAGGATTTTTTTTATTTCAGTACTGTAAAAGCAGTTGCAGATACTTTGGATGAAACTCTTATTGAAAATTATTCTCCAGATCCTAAAACTCCTTACGGAAAATCCAAACTCGAAGCCGAAAATTATCTATTAAAACAAAATCTACCTTTTGGAAAAAGACTTTTTATCATTCGTCCATGCATGATTCACGGCCCAGGGAATAAAGGAAATCTTAATCTTTTGTATAAACTTGTTGAGAAAGGGTTACCATGGCCACTGGCTGCATTCCATAATAAACGTTCTTTTCTGAGTATTGATAACTTGAATTTTCTTGTTTTGAAAATCTTATTAAGTCCTCAAATAGAATCCGGTATATATAATTTTTCTGATGACGAATCTATTTCAACTAATACACTTGTTTCTATAATTTCCTTATCTTTAGGGAGAAAAGCCAAGCTGATGAATATTCCTAAGAGCATTATTACTATTTTTGCAAAAGCTGGTGATTTTTTTCATTTACCATTAAATTCAGAAAGATTGAAAAAACTCACTGAAAATTATGTGGTTTCCAATCAAAAAATAAAAACCGTCCTAGCTATTGATAAGTTGCCTTTAACAGCAAAAGAAGGTTTGGAATTGACCATTAAAAGCTTTAAAAAGTAATATGCAATATCTTTTAGTAGCCATTCTTCTTTCCATCAGCATTCTTCTTTACTTCAAGATTGCAGACCATTTTAATATCATTGACAAGCCCAATGAAAGAAGCTCTCATACTCAAATCACTTTGCGTGGCGGAGGTATTATTTTCTATATCGGGATTTTAGCATTTTTTATTGTTTCGGGATTTCAGTATCCTTATTTCTTTATCGGGCTTACGCTCATTACGCTGATTAGTTTTTTGGATGATGTACTTACACTTTCCAATAAATTGCGGATTTTTGTCCAGTTTGTGAGTATGTTTCTGATGTTTTATGAAGTTCAGTTGTTTGGTTTTCCGGTTTGGATTATTGCTGTGGCGCTAATTTTCTGTACAGGTATCATCAATGCCTATAATTTTATGGATGGCATCAATGGAATCACAGTATCAAACAGCTTAGCGGTTCTGATCCTGTTAGCGATTGTTAATCATAATCTTAGTTTTGTAAACCCGGAAGTCATATATTACAGCATTATAGCCTCAGTTGTATTTGGATTTTTTAATTTTCGTCAGAATGCAAAATGTTTTGCGGGTGATGTAGGCTCAGTTTCGATGGCTTATATTATATTGTTTCTTTTGGCATTATTGATTATTAAGACAGGAAATATTATTTATATACTTTTCCTTCTTGTTTACGGAGTAGATTCGGTGCTGACAATTGTGAGAAGGCTGCTGAAAAAAGAAAATATTTTCCAGGCTCATCGTACACATCTTTATCAGTATTTGGTGAATGAAAATAAAACTAATAAACTTTTAGTTTCTGCACTTTACGGATTGATACAACTGATCACAGGCTTGCTTATTATTTATGCAACCGGATTTTCAATAAACATTCAGATTTGGATTTCTGCAGCTGTTGTTGTTGTCGCCGGAGCTGTTTATCTTTTATTAAAAAATTCCATTATCAGGAAGTATAATCTCCAATGAATGATACATGAGAGATTATAAAAATTGGAAACCTTTTATTGATTTTGTGATTGCAGTTTTTGCAATTGTTCCCCTGTTTCCTTTTTTGGTTATTTTTTATTTGTTTTCTGCGATTGATGTGCGTGCCAATGGGATTTATTCTCAGAAAAGAATTGGGCAGTTCGGGAAATCATTCACAATCTATAAGTTTTGTACCATTCATCCTGAGAGCAGGAAAATTTCTGCTTATGGAAGATTTTTGAGGAAATACAAAATTGATGAATTGCCGCAACTTATCAATATCCTGAAGTTTGATATGAGCTTTGTAGGGCCGCGTCCCGATATTCCCGGTTTTTATGATTTGCTGCAGGGAAAGGATAGGGAAGTTCTCCTTCTTAGACCAGGCCTTACCTCTGAAGCCAGCATAAAGTATCAGGATGAAGATGATATTTTATCCAAAGCTCAAAATCCGGATCAATACAATGATGAAATACTTTTTCCTGACAAAGTCAGAATGAATCTTCACTATCTGGATAATCTATCTTTTCAGGAAGATATCTGGATTATTTTTAAGACGGTAAAAATGCTTTTCAGATAATATATTTCTGATTTAATAAATCTTTTATTTACTGTTTCAAGTATTTTTTCTAATTTTGAAAATTCCTTTATTTCAAGAAGATTTAAAAGGATTTACCCTATAATTTTTTTGAAAACAAAAAAGCAGATCTCTATGAAGATTACCGAAACTCCGCTAAAAGATTGCTATATCATTGAACCCACTATTTTTGAAGATGATAGAGGCTATTTTTACGAAAAATTTAATGAAAAAAAATTTGAAGAACTTACCGGGATGAACGGACATTTTGTTCAGGATAACATTTCAAAATCTTCATACGGCGTATTACGTGGGATTCATCTTCAGAAAGGAGAGTTTGCTCAGGCAAAATTAGTTTCTTGTCTGGAAGGTAAAGTTTGGGATATTGCGGTAGATCTGCGTAAAGATTCCTCAACCTTCGGTAAGTGGTTCGGAGTTGAGCTTACTCCGG
>DAMDNI010000034.1:11675-17769 GCA_032083825.1 Bergeyella sp.
CAAGCGTCAATTATATGTTCCCAGAGGTTTTGGGCATGGCTTTTCGGTATTGAGCGAAACTGCTGTATTTTCTTATAAATGCGATAATTTTTATAAAAAAGAAGCAGAAGGAAGTGTGATCTGGAACGATCCCGAATTAGGAATTGACTGGAAAATCCCTGCCGAAGCCGTAATTCTTTCAGAAAAAGATAAAGACCTTCCTGCTTTTGCTGAAGAAAATTTCTGATTAATTTATACACATTATAAATAGAAGAGCCGGATTTCCGGTTCTTTTTTTATTCTTAAATTTGCAGACTCAAAAAATACTGATTACGAACAACTTATTATCAATATAAAAATGCGTACAAAATCCACAGGAAAAAAGAAAATCAATATCGTTACACTTGGATGCTCCAAAAATGTATACGATTCTGAAGTTTTGATGGGACAGCTTGAAGCCAATGGCAAAAAAGTTGTGCACGAAGGCCGTGGAGATATTGTGGTTATCAATACTTGCGGATTTATTGATAACGCAAAAGAAGAATCTATCAATACAATTCTGGATTTTGTGGATGCAAAAAATAGAGGAGAGGTCGAAAAAGTATTTGTAACAGGATGTCTTTCTGAAAGATATAAGCCAGATTTAATTAAAGAAATTCCTGACGTAGACCAATATTTCGGAACGAGAGATCTTCCTATTTTGCTGAAACATTTGGGAGCAGATTACAAGCATGAGCTAGTAGGTGAGAGACTGACTACAACGCCGAAACATTATGCCTATCTGAAAATTTCAGAAGGATGTGACCGTCCATGCTCATTTTGTGCCATTCCTTTAATGAGAGGTGCCCATACTTCTACACCAATTGAAAAACTCGTGACAGAAGCACAAAAGCTTGCCAAAAAAGGTACAAAAGAATTAATTTTGATTGCTCAGGACTTAACATATTATGGACTTGATATTTACAAGAAGCGTGCTTTAGGAGATCTTTTGAAAGAATTGATAAAAGTGGAAGGCATTGAATGGATCCGCCTGCATTATGCATTCCCAAGCGGTTTCCCTGAAGATGTTCTGGAAGTGATCAAAAATGAGCCGAAAGTCTGCAATTATATCGATATTCCGCTTCAGCATATCAACTCAGATCTTTTAAAATCCATGCGACGCGGAACTACACATGAGAAAACGGATGCTTTACTGGATAAATTCCGAGAAAAAGTTCCGGATATGGCGATAAGAACCACCTTGATTGTAGGCTATCCTGGTGAAACCGAAGAGCGTTTTCAGGAAATGAAAGAATGGGTTCGGCAACAACGATTCGACAGATTAGGCTGTTTTACCTATTCTCATGAAGAAAATACTCATGCATACAATCTTGAAGATGATGTTCCGCAGAAGGTAAAAGAAGCAAGAGTAGAAGAAATTATGGAACTACAGTCTCAAATTTCATGGGAAAAAAATCAGGAAAAGGTAGGAAAAATATTCAAATGTATTTTTGACCGAAAAGAAGGAAATTATTTTATCGGGCGTACAGAATTTGATTCGCCAGATGTTGATAATACTGTTTTGGTGCCTGCTGAAAACATATATATTTCTATTGGAGAATTTGCAAACGTAAAAATAACCTCCGCAGAAGAATTTGATCTGTACGGAGAATTAATTTAGAAAAATAGCTCAATTTTTAATTGAGCTATTTTTTTTAACTATTTGATTATTAATATGATAAATGTCATAAAAATACTTTAAATAAATAATAAAGTTAAAATTGTTAACTTTTTATCATTTTCTTTAACATAATTTAACAATATTATATAAAGCCTGATGAATAGAGGGTTTGGCGGTTTTGTTAGTATTTTATTAACATAGTTTTAAGATATTTTAAGAAAGTTGATTCGGGAATTTGTAATGCAGAAATATCTTTGCCCCGTCAAAACCCCTAAAATTCAAAATGATGAAGAGATTCATTCTTGTAATCATAATGATGATTTCAACTTTTGGTATTTATTCTTTTAAAAATAATAATGCCAATGATGCGAGAACAAGTTTTGCATCGTTCTACCACGATAAATTTAACGGTAGAAAAACAGCAAGCGGAGAAATTTTTGATAACAAAAAATTTACAGCTGCTAATATGAAGCTTCCTTTCGGAACAAAGGTAAAAATTACCAATATCAAAAATGGAGAAAGCGTAGTTGTTCGTGTGAATGACAGAGGGCCTTTCCACTCTTCGAGAGCTTTTGATATTTCCAAGGCTGCTTTTGATGAGATCGGTGACCTGAGATCAGGAACATTGCCGATTGAATACGAAATTATCGACGAAGATTAAGTAAAAAATCTATGATTATGAAAGCCAGCTGAAAAAGCTGGCTTTTTTTGAAATTGTGAAAAGAATAAGATTAAGTTATGTTCTGTTTTTGAAGTCTGAAAAATTTAAATTTGCTACAGAAAACATAAATGATGAGAATAACCGTAACTGAATTTCAATATCAGTTGCGGTTTTTTTTAGGATTGATCATGTCTTTATAATCGGGATTGTAATTATCCCAGATTTTCCAAGTATCCTCGCTGTCTCTTTTTAAATAATAGTTTTGTTCACCTTTTCTGTGGAATGGAATGTGTTCTCCATTTTTTTCAAAAACGAGATTCCAGAATTCTTGGCTGCTGATAACCATCATTTCTTCATCAATAGAAACCAGTTTGTAATTGTAGATTTCGAAATTGCTGATTTCCACTACCATTTTTGAACCAGTTTCTTTGATCTTGTTAAGATACATTTCAATTCTATTCTGATAAGGCGAATTTTCAATCAGGACATCCCGAAATAAAGACATATCAATATCCGGAATATTTTTCATATTGCTGAATTCACATTCGCAACAGGTTTTGATAAGTTTTTTATAATCCTGAAACTCTTTTTCTGTAATATCAAAAACAGTGCGTGGGCTTTTTTGAAGCTCGGAAATGAAGTGATTAAGGTTCTGGTAATTAAGAAAAATGGCAATTTTTTCCAAAGTTTTCAGAAAACGGAGGTCATTGTGTGCGGAGTCATTCACCTGCCCTTCAAAAATTCTTTTGAGGGTAATATGGGAAATGGTGTTTCCCAGCGTAAAAAAGTTTTCATTATTTTGATCAATCTTTTTTGAAAGCTCTTCATTGATAATGGAAGACAGGATTTCAAAATGATTATTCCGCCATTTGTGTGTTTTTCCTAAAACGGAGTTTTTGATCTTTTCATGGTTATTGATTTCTTGTTTTAGATTTTCAATAACATCAATCATAGTATTTGTTTTTAATCAAATATAATGAAAAAGTTTAAATTTCCAACAAAATAGGGCAATGATCTGAATGAAATACTTCTTTTAGGATAACTGATCTTTTTAATTTTTCTTTTAAAGGATAAGTAGCAAAGTGATAATCTAATCTCCAGCCTTTATTTCTCTCACGTGAATTCTGACGATAGCTCCACCAAGTGTAATTATTGGGCTGGTCATTAAAATATCTGAACGTATCAATCAGTTCGCATTCATTAATAAAATTGCTCATCCATTCTCTTTCAATCGGTAAAAATCCGGAAACATTCTGTAACCTTATCGGATCATGAATATCGATGGCCTCGTGACAAATGTTGAAATCACCGGAGATGATGAGGTTTGGAATTTCTCTCTCAAGATTCTTAATGTATTCAAGGAAATCGTAGCAAAACTGCATTTTAAAACCAATACGTTCAATATTGGAACCACTGGGAACATATACAGAAAGCACAGAAAATTCTTTAAAATCTGTACGGATGATTCTTCCTTCGTTGTCAAAAGCTTCGATTCCGCAGCCGTAGACCACATTTTCAGGTTTTGTTTTTGATGCAATGCCAACTCCGCTGTAGCCTTTTCTTTGTGCAGAATGCCAATAGCTGTGATAGCCGGCTTTTTCAAGGCTTTCGATGTCTATCTGGTCATTTCCGGCTTTGCTTTCCTGAATGCAGACAATATCCGGATCTGCATTTCTCAGCCATCCCAGGAAATCTTTATTAAATGCAGCACGTATGCCGTTGACGTTGTAGCTAATAATTTTCATTTTGAATTTTGAGGTATAAAAATAGAATTTATTTGAAGCTGAACAAAAAACGGGCGGAAAAAATCAAAGATTTTTTCCGCCCTTCCCAAACTAAATAAACTATGAAAAAAAACTATTTGGGTTCTAAAATGCTGATCGGAATGATACATTCTTCTAACGAAATGCCACCATGCTGATACGTTTCTTTATAATAATTTACAAAATGATTGTAGTTTTTTGGATAGGCCAAAAAGGTATTGTTTTTAGCAAAAATATATTTTGAGCTGATGTTGCCTTTTGGCAAGAATATTTTCTCAGGGTTGGAAACTGCCCAGACTTCCTTGTCATCATAGGTAAGGCTTCTTCCTGTTTTGTATCGGATGTTGCTTGAGGTTTCCCTGTCTCCGACAACCTGGCTTGGCTTTTTTACATAAATTGTTCCGTGGTCGGTAGTAATTGCCAGTTTGAATCCGTTTTCAGCAGCATTTTTAATGATTTTCAGTAAAGAGGAATTTTCAAACCAGTTGAAAGTCAATGAACGGAATGTTTTATCATCTCTAATCAATTGATCGATAATATGATTATCTGTTTTTGCGTGGGAAAGAATATCAATGAAGTTATACACGATCACAAGCAGATCATTATTTTTGTGCTGGTTAAAATCTTCAAGGATTTTACGTTCAAAATCTGCATTCAAGATTTTCAGGTATTTCATCGATTTTGAGGATAACCCGAGCCTTTTCATTTGATCTTCCAAAAACTCGCGTTCATGCTCGTTTTTATTTCCTTCTTCATTGTCATTGAACCATTTGTCAGGAAAACGTTTCTCGATTTCAGAAGGCATCAATCCTGCAAAAAATGAATTTCTAGCATACTGTGTTGCGGTTGGTAAAATGCTGAAATAATAATCTTCCGAAACTTTATTATAAAATTTAGTAAACAAAGGCTCAATTACTTTCCATTGATCATAGCGGAGATTGTCAATCATTAAAAGAAGGACTTTGTCTTTTTCAACCTCAGGCTTTACTTTATCTTTAAACAAAGTATGGCTCATCATCGGTTTTTCTGAAGAATGCAGCCACTCCTCGTAATTGTTTTCAATAAATTTGGCGAACTGTATATTTGCTTCCTCTTTCTGGGACTGAAGAAGGTCTGAAAAATCATTATCAAAAACCTTATCAAATTTAATTTCCCAATTCAGAATTTTCTTATAATACTCTGCCCAATCTTGATATGTTCTAAGGTAAGAAAGCTCCATCGAAAGATTCCGGAATTCTTGTTGATATTCCTGAATGGTTTTCTGCTCAACAAGATTATCTTCCTGAAGGTTTTTCTTTAATGACAGCAAAACCTGATTCGGATTGATGGGTTTAAGTAAATAGTCAGAAATCTGTGAGCCAATAGCTTGCTCCATAATATGTTCCTCTTCACTTTTGGTCACCATCACAATTTTCATCGAGGTATCCTTATCTTTCAGCATAGGTATTGCTTCCAGTCCTGAGATTCCCGGCATATTTTCGTCAAGCAAAGCAAGTTGGAATTTTTCATTGTCGATAATTTCCAGGGCTTCATTGACATTATTCACCGGGGTTACAGCATAACCCTTATTTTCAAGGAAAACAATGTGTGGTTTTAGTAAATCTACTTCATCATCGATCCAAATAATTTTCGACATATATTTAATTTAAATTAATAAAATCTTTCTTTTTTTACTTCATCAAAAATATGACCAAAACCTCTTAAAAAGTTTCCAAAAAATAAATTCAATTCGTTAAAAAACCGTTAAATATGATTAACAACTAAATTAATGATAAGAAAGCTTATTTCATTATTTTTGCAAGATGCAAAACAAACTCAAAATCATTAATGATCCTGTCCACGGATTTATCAAAATACCTCACGAGATTCTGTTTGATATTATTGAGCATCCTTATTTTCAGCGTTTGAGAAGGATTTCGCAAACAGGACTGCTCAATACGATTTTTCCGGGAGCAACACATACGAGATTTCATCATGCAATTGGTGCCATGCATTTGATGTTTACGGCATTGGAAACGCTGAAGCTTAAAG
>DAMDNI010000035.1:0-1255 GCA_032083825.1 Bergeyella sp.
TGTAATTCTTCGGAAATCCCAGATTTTGTTGATCACTTCTAAAGTTCCGGTTTTCATTAAAATAAAAGCAGGATCGCTCATCATCATCATTGCATGCAATGTTAGAGCTTCGTGTTCAACTAACTTGATAAAACCTTCCATATCACCTGATGTAAGAATATTTTTAAGTGTGATAAAATTTTCGTGAGCCTCCTGAAAACGTCGTTCTGCATAAGGATTAGTTTTCATCAAACCATGGCCAACCGTTGAAGAAACCGATTTCTGGCCTTCATGAATCAACAATACCCAATCATTAAAATTTTTAAAAATTGGGTGAATATCTTCATTTGGATACGGAACGGCAAATAAATCCGAACTTCCTTCTACTTCATTAGTTTTTCCCCAAACTACTAACCCTTCATAAAGACTTCTGCATGCGCTTCCGCTTCCCAATCGTGCTAAAAAACTGGCTTTCTGATTTGTATTTACGGGTTGCTGATTACCGGCTGTAAAAATTTCGTCAAGGTTCATCAGGCATTTTGCAATCGCTCCAAAACCTGAAGCAGAACTTGCGATTCCTGAGCTGTGCGGAAAGGTATTTTCAGTTTTAATGATGTATCTTCCTTTCAAAATCCAGGGAAGATATTGCTCAATATTTTTGAAATATTTTTCAATTTTTTCAGCAAATTTTAATTCTTCATTTCCGGAGAGAAAAGCACGGACAGAAAATTTTTCATCCGGGAAAAACTGCATTTCTGTATTGGTTTTGCAATTGTTCAGCGTATAACTGATGCTCGGGTTTGCGGGAATCTGGTTTTCATACTTACCCCAATATTTGATTAAAGCAATATTGGAAGGGCAACTTGCAGAAACAAGCTGATTGGAGGTCTGATATTCTGTATTTCCTAAAAATTGATTTTCCATATTTTTTAACCACAAAAATGAAGATTGCTATAAGTTTTGTTTTAAAGATTCTTAAAAAAAATCAAGATTTCCGATTCTTTTCCTGATTAATGGTGATACATTTTTTCGATTTCCTTTTCGTATTTTTTGGAAACGATATTTCGTTTTACTTTTAATGTCGGCGTAATTTCCCCGCTGCTGATTTCAAATTCTGCAGGCAATAAGGTAAACTTTTTCACTTTTTCAAATCCTGAAAGATTTTTCTGGGTTTCATCAATCAACTGGTGATAAAAGGTTTTCACTTTTTCATTTTCCACAACATCGTTCCAGCTTGTCAGTGAAATATTCAATGACTTGAGTTTTTCCTCCAAAG
>DAMDNI010000035.1:1265-17631 GCA_032083825.1 Bergeyella sp.
CAAAATTCGGTGTAATCAAAGCGGAAACATACGGTTTTCCTTCTGCAACCAACATGATCTGATTGATAAAATTATTATTGGAAAGCAGATTTTCTATTGGCTGCGGAGCGATATATTTCCCGTTGGAAGTTTTCATTAAATCCTTAATTCTGTCGGTAATAATCAAGTTTCCTTTTTTATCAATTTTCCCTGCATCGCCGGTTTTCAGCCATCCGTCTTCGGTAAAAACTTTAGCGGTTTCTTCTGCATTTTGATAATATCCTTTCATGATTCCGCTTCCTTTCACCTGAATTTCATCATTTTCCGCAATACGGATTTGGGTATCTCCCATTGGTTTTCCGGCAGTTCCGTGCTCGTAATTCAGCAAAGGAAAAGCAGTCAAAGTTGCTGTAGTTTCCGTCATGCCGTAGCCAACGGTGATATGAATTCCCATAGCATCAAAAAATCTCGTAATGTTTTCCGAAAGTGAAGCTCCGCCACAAGGCATAAACCACAATTTCCCGCCAAGTTTCTTTTTAATTTTATGAAAAATAAGTCCGTTTGCTAAAGAAAATTTAATATTCAATCCAAAAGGGATTTTTTTGTTTTCTCTTTTTAGTTCGGCAACTTCACTTCCTGTTTTCATTGCCCAGCTGAAGATTTTTTTCTTGGTTTCTGAGCTGGAATTTGCCATTTCGCTGATCCCGTTAAAAATTTTCTGATAAAATCTCGGAACTGCGCACATTGTTGTCGGCTTCACTTCGGTTAACGCACTTGCAATAAGCTTCGGATTTTCAAGAAAAGAGACTTTCGCCCCGTTGAACAATACAAAAATCGTCCAGCATCTTTCAAAAACATGGCTTAGAGGTAAAAATGCCAATGAATGTTCTGCTTCAAAATTTTTGAATTTAAAAAAATCATTGTGCGCCTCAAAAGCTTTGATGAAATTGCCATGTGTAAGCATAACTCCTTTCGGAACTCCTGTCGTTCCTGAAGTATAAATCAAAGTAGCAAGATTGTCATCATCTTTTTCTGCGATTTCAAATTTTTCAGAAGCTTTTTTGATGAATTGTTCGAAATATTCTGAGCGGTCTTTCTTGATCCAGACTGCGTTTTTGGCAACGATAATCTGCTTTAAAAATGAATTTTCCTGAATAATTTCGTAACAAATATCATAATGTTCCTGATTCCCTGTAAGAATAATTTTTGCTCCGGAATCATTGATGATATATTCTGTCTGCTCTTTGTTGTTGGTGGAATAAATCGGAACCGTAACTGCTCCGAGCGAAAGAACTGCGAGATCAAAAGTGATCCATTCAGCAGAATTATCGGAATAGACGGCAACTTTGTCGCCTTCGCCAATGCCTGCTGCTTTCAGTGCATTGGCTGTTTTGAAAACCATTCTTCGGAAATCTTTCCAGTTCAGGTCTTTCCATTGATCTTTTTTCTTGAAACCAATCGCTGGATTTAGAGGATATTTTTCGGCATTGGTGTTCAGAAATTGGGTAATGTTCATTTTTATAGATTTTGGCAAAAAGCCTTGTTCTTTTTTTATTCAAAAAACGGGCTAAAGCCCGTCCTCTATTCTTTTATTTTTTGTCTTTACTATAATTTTTCAGATGAAAATCAATACTTTCTTTTACAGGGATAAACTGATACTCCAGCTGCTTCTTTATTTTTTCATTAGAAATGGTGTTAAAGCTTGTCACAGATTCAATATTATAATCTTTTGCCATTCTTAAAGGCGGAATCAGCCATCCAAAGATTCTATTGAAAAAACGAGCTGTTTTTAACAGGGACTCAGAAATAACTGACTGTTTTCCCAGGCCAAGCTTTTCACGGACAATTTTCCCGAAGTCAAAATATTTTACATTTTCAGAAATAATGATGAAACGTTCTCCAAAAATATTCTTTTCCATCAGCTGAATGGCAATATCTGCGACATCCCGGACATCTACATAAGAAGATCCGCCGGGAAAAGTATATTTCCCTTCAAAAGTTGAAAACAATTTTCCGCTGCTTTGGTTCCAGTTTCCGCTTCCGATAATCATTCCCGGATTGATGATCACTGTATTTAAGCCTTCTGCTGAAGCCCTGGAAACTTCCATTTCGGAAAAGTGCTTGGAAACTGCATAAGGTGAGTGATTGAGCTTCGGATTGTAATCAGAGCCTTCGTCCATTTCCCCATTTTCATTAAATCCGTCCAAAACAGCAATGGAGCTGACAAAACAGAATTTTTTCACAGAAGAATTTTCGCAGGCGTATAAGAGCTGTTTCGTTCCTTCAATATTGGTTCGGTACATTTCTCTTTTATCATCAGGATGGAAACTCACTTTGGCAAGCGTATGATATACTTCTTCCACCTCTTTAAGCGCATTTCCTAAGCTTTCCTGTGAAAAAAGATCAATATCAACCCAATCAATCTGGTTAAAATAAAAATCAGGATTTTCCGTATAAAAGCTGAATGAATGCCTGACTTCTTCCAGATTGCTCCCTGGCCTTTTTGAAGCACGCACTTTCTTCCCTTTCTTCAAAAGTTCGAGAACAATTACTCTGCCCAAAATTCCTGTAGCACCGGTTACGAAAATCATAGTTGCAAATATAATGAAAAACCCTGCTCCAAAAATGAAACAGGATTTTTAAAGTAACGAATGAAAAGTTTAATTTAAAAAAATTATAAAAAGTAAAAATTTGACTGCTGATTTTGTTTCTTGAAGACTTCCCTTTCTGATGCGAAACTATTGTAATTTGAGAAAAATAAATTTACGGGAGATTTAAATAATTTTTAAATATTTATCAACAAAAAAGCCCGGAAAACATCCGGGCTTGATTCTTTATGAATGGAAGTTTAAATTAATCTAAAAAAGCTTTTACCGCTTCATTGAAGTCTGCCGGATTATCCGCCTGAACCCAATGTGCAGCATTTGCAATTTTTATTATTTTAGAATTCGGGAACTGCTGCTTTATTAGAAATTCATCCTGTGGAAGAATATAATTGGAATTGGCTCCCGCAATGAATAATGTCTCACCTGTAAAAACCCCGAATTTAATAGCATTTGCAACAAATTCGTTGTATTTTTCTGCAAGAGTTTTAAGGTTGAATCTCCAGTTGAGTTTTTTATCGTCTGTCCAATAAAGATTTTTTGTCAGAAACTGAATCACACCTTTTTCATGTATGTACTGCGCAAGGACTTCTTCGACATCAGAACGGGATTTTACGGTATCAAAATCTACGCTTTCCAAAGCTTTAATAATTCCCTGATGATGCGGAGGATATGCTTTTGGAGAAATATCAACAACAATCAGTTTTTCGACTTTCAGCGGATATTTTACCGCAAATTGCATAACTGCTTTTCCTCCAAGAGAATGACCGAGAAGATTGGCTTTTTCTATCCCATGAAATTCCATGTAATGAGCAATGTCGTGTGCCAAGTCATCATGTGACATTTCTTCGGAATGAAAGCTTTTCCCGTGATTCCTCAAATCCAAAAG
Organism: Bergeyella sp.; assembly: GCA_032083825.1. Classification (GTDB taxonomy): domain Bacteria; phylum Bacteroidota; class Bacteroidia; order Flavobacteriales; family Weeksellaceae; genus DAMDNI01. The sequence continues at coordinate 4,737 of DAMDNI010000035.1, forward strand.
ATGGACAGGGAAATATTCTCCCATTTCTTTTCCGAAACTTCCCCAATTGTCTAACATCCCAAATAAACCGTGAAATACCAGCAACGGCTTTCCCGGTTTATCTTCGCCATATATTTTTGAATGTAAAATCTGCTGTTCCCCCATTTTTACTTTTATTTAATTACCATTTTGCCAATCTCTTCAAATAGGCCTGGATTGTATTTTCCAGTCCCAGATAAAGTGCTTCCGAAATCAATGCGTGTCCGATGGAAACTTCCAGTAAATTAGGAATATGATCTGAAAAATATTTCAGGTTATCAAGGCTTAAATCATGCCCGGCATTAATTCCTAAATTATATTTTGCAGCTTCCAGAGCTGTTTCATAATAAGGTTTGATGGCTTCTTCCTTATCAGTTTCGTAACCTTTTGCATATGCTTCTGTGTACAGTTCAATCCTGTCTGTTCCGGTTTCGGCGGCAAATTTTACCATTTCAGGATCTGGATCCAAAAAAATGGATGTTCTGATTCCTGCATTTTTAAATTCTGAAATCACCGATTTCAAAAAATCAAGATTTTTTCTGCAGTCCCAGCCTGCATTGGAAGTGATTGCATCATCAGCATCGGGAACCAAAGTCACTTGTTCCGGCTTCACATCTAAAACCATATCAATAAACGGACGATGAGGATTTCCTTCAATATTAAATTCTGTCACCACCAAAGGTTTCAAATTGTAAACATCTTTTCTTGTGATATGCCTTTCATCCGGCCTCGGATGAATCGTAATACCTTGAGATCCAAATTTTTGTGCATCAACTACAATCTGCGTTACGCTGGGAACATCTCCTCCCCTTGCATTGCGAAGTGTAGCGATTTTATTAATATTGACACTTAGTTTTGTCATGTATTTTTCTGAATTTTATTTTTTTAAACTTTCGTATTCACCTGCATTACTTCCAGATCAAATTCTCGCGATGCGACCAAAAGATGATCGAAAATATCGGCTTGAATCTGCTCATATTCCTCCAGTTTGGAATTGTTGGCAAAACAGTAAAGCTCTAAAGGCAGACCTTGAGAAGTTATATCCAATTGCCTCACCATCAGGATTCCGGACTGATCTATTTTAGGATTCTTTTTTAAATAATTCAATGCATATACACGGAATGTGCCGATATTAGTAAGCTGCTGGCCATTGATTACCTCATCCGAATTTTCAAGACGTCTTTTTTCTTCAGAAATTTCTTTTCTTTTCAAAACCAGGTAATTGTGTATAAGATTTATTTTTTCGAGCTTTTCAAAAGATTCTTCATCCAAAAATTTAAAAGAATTGATATTGAAAATAATAGATTTCTTAATTCTCCTCGTATTGGTTTCTGACATTACCTGGATATTCCTGATCTCCGTAGAAAGCAGGTCATAAGTTGGAATCGTAGAAACTGTTTTATCAAAATTCTGGATTTTTGTAGTGAGTACATTAATATCTTCAATCGTACCTTCAAGATTATATTTAGGAATGCCGATCCAGTCTCCAACTTTAAGATTTTTCGATGTAGCAACGTGAATCCCTGTAACAAAGCCTAAGATCGTATCTCTGAATACCAAAACCATGACTGCTGTTATCGCGCCTAAACTTCCTAAAATAGTGGTAGAACTGATTCCGAATATTACACAGATTGCGATAACAGAAAAAATAAAAATCCCGAAAATATTTACTGTCTGCGAAATCGCTTTCAAAGCGACAATGCGGTAATAATCTTTTTTGATGAAATAATAATTTTCAACTGCTTTCAGCGCACGGAACATCAGTCCCGCTAACGCCATTACAATAATAAGATAAATGGTTCTTTCGAGAAAAGTAAAACTTTTCGGATGCCTGTAAAATACGGAATACAAAGCGTGGCTTCCAAAACTTAATGAAAGTAAATGAGCGGCAGAATTAGTCACCCTTGATTTCCTAATGGAATGAAGAACCGGATATTTTTCCTCATTCACAAAAAACCTGAAAAAAGAATTGATGATTAACTTCAGGACAAAATCCAAAAGATAAATTACAGCTGCCAGCATCAGGAACTTAGCAAAAATCTGGAAAAACAACACCCAGGAATCAGGAAAATTCTCCGCAATAAAACGGTGCAGAACATCGCTGATATTCTGCAAAAAATCCTTTGTATCTATGATCTGGTTGTTCATCCATGCAAAAATAAGGATTTCCGACTGCTTGTATTTATTAAATCGTTATTTTTATCTAAATTTTATAAAAAATGGATGAAACTTTAATACCCATTATCAGTATTATCCTTCTCATTATCGGTATTTTAGGAACTTTTCTGCCTGTTCTTCCGGGACTGATCCTGAGTTTGGGAGGGCTGTTTCTTTATAAATACGGAACCGATTCTGAACTTTCGGTAGTATATATCTGGATTTTTACAATTCTTACTATTGCTTCAGCCATTCTCAATTATGTAATTCCTGCAAGAACCAATAAAAAATATGGTGGAACACGTTGGGGAAGTATCGGATCTGTAATCGGAACTATTGCCGGGATGTTTCTCCCCATTCCTTTGGGATTTCTTGTCGGAATGTTCGCAGGCGTTTTCATTGGAGAACTGCTTCATGATTTCAACGACAGAAAAAAGGCATGGAACTCTGTAAAAGGTGCATTCATCGGATTTATTTACGGTACAGGATTCAGCTTTGTGGTTGGATTGGCAATGTTTTTGGTGGTAGTGATTGATATAATTAAATCTTAAAAAAACAAAACAATGATCTATAAAATTTCTTTTCTTATGCTGGCTGCTTTTAGTTTAATAACCTGTAATAGCCAAAAAACAGCCTCTTCAGATCAAACTCATCAGGAGAACGGAAATACAGAAACCAAAGACAATATTATTTACTTTAAACAAGGTGAGAATAAATTTCTTGAAGATTCAAAAATGAATTTTACTTTTCTATCCGTTACAGAAGACAGCAGATGCCCTGAAGGTGTAAACTGTGTCTGGGCCGGAGCCGCAGTTGTAGAAGTTGAAGCGATGGGAATTGCTACCCGCCCAATGAAATTTTCGCTGGCCACGATAACGATGCCTTCAAGAAACCTTTCTAAAACGGCTATTTTCGATGGTTACATCATACAGCTGGAACAGGTAACTCCTTATCCGAAAAAATCCGAAAACAATTCAAAAGAATATACTATTGGAATAAGCATCCACAAAATAGCCGAAAATCAGACCGAAAACTAATGAATGTATTACCAGACGATTGGTTTTTTATTTTTGGAAACCAAATAATCATTAATTTTTGAAAAAGGCCTGCTTCCGAAGAAACCTCTGTGTACGGAAAACGGAGAGGGGTGTGCAGACTTTATAATATAATGTTTAGAGGAATCGATAAGTTCCTCTTTTTTTTGCGCAAATGCTCCCCAGAGAACAAATACTACATTTTCTTTTTTTTCCGAAACTTCCTTTATTATATAGTCTGTAAATTTTTCCCAGCCGAGATCTTTGTGAGAATTTGGAGAATGCGCCCGCACTGTCAGGGTTGCATTTAATAATAATACGCCTTGTTTTGCCCAGTCATCCAATTCTTTAGAAGTTCTTTTTACGCCCAAATCATTTTCGAGTTCTATAAATATATTCTTGAGAGAAGGGGGCGCAGATACACTTTCGGACACCGAAAAGCATAAACCATTTGCCTGAAAATCGTTGTGATAAGGATCCTGTCCTATAATCACAACCTCGATTTCGTCAAAAGATGTAAGCTCCAAAGCACGGAAAATCTGGCTTTTCGGAGGGAAACATTTTGCAACAGAATATTCTTCTTTCACCTTTGCCCAAAGGTTTTTGAAGTATTCTGAATTTTTTATGGGAGCAAGAATCTGAGTCCAATCCATATAATATAAATAACGGTTTTCAAAATTATAAAAACTTTTAACGCGATACCTGGATAAATTATCAATTCTTTCTTCTTCGTCCAAGACAAAATAAGTGATTTTCGTCATCAATCTGCAATCTTTATTTTTTACAATTAATTTTTTAATAACATTCAAAAACATTTTTTTTTAAATAGAGGAACTTAATCTAATTAATATATAAATTCAACATCAATATTGTGTTTTTATTAAATAATCACTAATATTACAAAACAATAACGATTTATATCATATTCAAAAATTAGCATAGAATTACTGTTGTCCATACCTTTGTAATGAAAATAAGAGTAAGAAATAACTAAAATAATTAATTAAATTTTAAAAATATGAAAACTATCACATCTTTTCTAAATCTTACAGCAATTGGCGGGGTCTTATTATTCTCTCAATTTGCAAATGCCCAAAAAATAGCCCAAAAAACAACTACTATTACTGTTTCCGGTACTTCTCCGATGCACGATTGGGAAATGAACGGATCAGCAGCTACTTTCTCAGGAACCGTAAATGGAAATGCCATTTCAAACGCTACTTTCACCGTGCCTGTAAAAAACATTAAAAGCAAAAAAGGAAAAACAATGGACAACAAAGCTTATGAAGCCTTGAAAGCTGACAAAGCTCCGAACATTTCTTTCTCTGCAGCTACTATCAGCGTCGGAAAAAGCAATGTAACAGGAAAACTTACCATTGCCGGTGTATCTAAAAACGTTTCATTCCCTGCGAATGTTGTAAAAAAAGGAAATGCATACGTAATTGACGGAACAGAAAGTATAAAATTATCTGATTTCGGAATGGAAAGACCAGGATTCATGGGAATCAAAACAGGTGATGTAGTAACTGTAAAAGTAAACATCATAGCAGAATAACAAACAAACAACTATAAAGAATTAAAGAAATTATATTATGAAAACAACTCTAGTAAAATTAGGCTTATTAGGATCTCTTGTGCTAGCAAATTTTAGTAATGCACAGGAACATCAACTTGATAATTTTAATCCAAGCGATAAAAGATCCATCAACGCTTTTGAACCAAGAAAAGACAGTGTAACTACATTTGATCACTTAAGAGTTAAAGTAGGAGGAGCATTTGCATTGCAATTCCAAGGGCTTAGCCACGAAAACACAGCGACTCCAGTTCTTAATACTGCAGGCGTAAACCAAAATCAATTGTATAAAATCAGTAACAACTTCAACCTACCAACAGCTAACTTGGATATAGACGTTGCATTATATGATGGTGTTAATTTACACTTACGTACATTCTTGTCTTCAAGACACCACAATGAAACTTATGTAAAAGGTGGATACTTACAAATTGATAAATTAGACTTCATCCAAAAAGATTTCCTTAAAGATTTCATGAAGTATGCAACGATTAAAGTAGGACAAGATGAGCTTAACTATGGTGACGCCCACTTCAGAAGAACAGATAACGCTTATTCACTTACCAATCCATTTGTAGCGGGAAATCTTTTAATGGACGCTTATGCTACTTTCCCTTTCATAGAAGTATATTATAGAAGAGATGGTTTCATCGGGATGGTAGGTGCTTCAAACGGAAGACTTAACCAAACTGCAACCAGCGGAACCGCTCCTTCATTATATGCGAAGTTAGGATATGACAAACAACTCAACGAAGATCTGAGAGTGAGATTAACAGGATCTATTTACAACAACGCCAACAGCTCAAGATTAGATTTCTACAACGGAGACAGAGCTGGTTCCAGATATTATTTCGTTATGGAAAGTGCTTATGCATCTGGCACCAGTACAGCCAATACAGGAGCAGCTACTTTAAATTCAGCTAAAGTAATACCTGATTTCGTCAACAAGATGACTGCAATTATGATTAACCCTTTTATTCGTTATAAAGGATTAGAATTCTTCGGAACTTATGAAACAGTATCTGGTAGAAACCTAGCTGAAACAGACAGAAGAACATACAACCAATATTCAGCAGAATTGCTATACCGTTTCGGAAAAGAAGACAGCTTCTATTTTGGCGGACGTTATAACAAAGCAGATGGAAAACTGGCTTCTACAGCTACAACTACAGGAAATGACATCAGCGTTACAAGATTCAACATTGGTGGCGGTTGGTTTATGACCAAAAACATCCTTGCAAAAATTGAATATGTAAACCAAAAATACGATGGATACTCAAGCACAAGTATCTATAACGGTGGAGAATTCAAAGGATATGTAATAGAAGCAGCAATTGCTTTCTAATAAAAGATAATACAACTAATTGGGGAAATTCGTAAATTTCCCCAATTATAAAAACAAAATAATGAAAACCTTTTACTCTGTTCTTTTATTCTTCTGGGGAATCCTGATTCTGGCGCAAGAAAATTATGTACAGATTAACGGAAGTACCAATATCAACAACTTTAAATGTATCAACAACACATTCAAAGCGCCAAACGGAGCCTACACCTTTTCAGGAAAACATCTTCCGAATATCGCTTTAAAAGTTAATGAGTTTGACTGCCGACACAAGGTAATGACCTCAGATTTTCAAAAAACATTATCCGCCAGCCAATTCCCCTATTTAACTATCAAATTCATTGCGTTCAACAAAACCAACAATCAGTACAACGCACAGGTAGAAGTGAAAATGATGGACAAAAGCAGAACATACAACATTGCTTTTTCAGTGGAAGACGGAAAACTTATTGGCAAAAGAAATGTAAAATTCAGTGATTTTGATATCACACCACCAAAAAAAATGGGCGGAATGATAGTCGTAAAAGACGACCTTAACCTTGTCTTTGCACTTTCCGCAAAATATTAGAAACAGCTCAAATAAAAAATGCATTAATTTCTTCATATCAAATCCCTAATAAATTCCTTTTTTAGATAGAGCAAAATCCGCTTTAAGAGTTGTTTTGAACTTGTGGTTTCGGCCACAAGTTCTTTTTATATACACACCAGAATCATTTTTCATCTCAAAAACTTCCAAATTTGTAAATTTGTATTGTGAATATTAATCAAACCGATCTCAACGAACTAGAATTTCCGGAACTTCTTTCGGAAATTACACCTTTCGCCTACTCGCCGAAAACGGCAGAAAAAATAATGGAACTTCGTCCGATGGAAATTGACGAGGCAGAAATTTCCCTGAAAAAAACTTCGGAATTTCTCACAAGCTTCGAAAGCTCCAACGCCATTCCTTTTGATGAATACGAAGACATCGAAGAAGAATTGAAACTGATGCTGATCGAAAATTTCCGATTAGAAAACAGATCCTTCATCAAAATTAAAACCATTACTGAACAAGTCGGGAAACTTCAGAAATTTTTCCCTCAGTTCTCAGAAACCTTCCCAACCCTTTCAGAGGAGGTCAAAGAACTTGAGTTCCGCAAAGAAATTATTGATAAAGTTGACAAAGTTTTTAACCGTTTTGGAGAAGTAAAAAGTGAAGCTTCAACCGTTCTGAAAACTTTACGAACAGAAATCCAACACGCACGAAAAGCTATTGATGAAAATTTCAACCGTTCATTAGCAACTTATTCCGAACTTTTGGAAGATATCCGGGAAAGCATTCTTGAAGACCAAAGAGTTCTTGCCGTGAAATCCGGATTTAAGAAAAGAGTTCCGGGAAGAGTTTTAGGAATTTCCAAAACCGGCTCTATTACTTACATTCAGCCAGAAAGTGTCGTGAAGCATTATTTCAAACTGAGAGAAAACCAGGAAGAAGAGAAAAAAGAAATTGATAAAATCCTCCGGAAATTAACCTCAGAAATTGCGGAATTTCAGCCACAGCTTTCGGATTATCAGTCTTATATTTTTGATTTGGATTTGATTCGTGCTAAAGCCAAATTTGCCGAAAAAGTTAATGGGATTTTACCAAAAATCAACAGGCATCAGACTCTTCGTTTAAGAGATGCTTTTCATCCTTTGCTTTGGATTCGAAATAAAAATGAAAACAAAGAGATTTTTCCGCAGACTTTGACCTTAACGGAACACAACCGAATTATTTGTATCTCCGGACCAAATGCCGGAGGAAAATCAATTACTTTAAAAACCGTCGGATTATTGCAACTCATGATTCAGAGTGCGATTCTTGTTCCCGTTCATCCAAAATCAGAAATGTTTTTCTTCGAGAAAATAATGACAGACATTGGCGACAATCAATCCATAGAAAATCACCTTTCGACCTATTCTTCCCGTCTGAAAAAAATGTCCGGAATGATTCGCGAAGCAGATAACAAAACTTTGCTTCTGATTGATGAATTCGGAACCGGTTCTGATCCCGAATTAGGCGGCGCTTTAGCCGAAAGTTTTATGGAATATTTTTATGACAAGAAAAGTTTCGGAATCATTACAACGCATTACACCAACATTAAGCTGGTTGTAGAACAGCTTCCTGCAGCAACGAACGCGGCCATGCTTTTTGATGAACATTCTTTGGAACCGCTTTATAAACTGGAAATCGGGCAAGCCGGAAGTTCTTTCACTTTTGAAGTTGCGGAGAAAAACCGAATTCCAAGATTTATAATTAAAAATGCAAGGAAAAAAGTTGAACATGATATTGTCAACTTAGACAAAACGATTGTAAAACTCCAGCAGGAAAAATTTGAAGTTGAAAAACTGAAATCTGATTTGTCAGAAAAGCGTGATTCTGTAGAGGACAAACGTGATAATCTTCAAAAACTAAATGAACAGCTTCAGCAGAAGTTATTTAATTTCCAAAAACTATACGAGGAAGAACACAGGAAATTGCAATTCGGGAACAAGATTGAAACCTTTATCGACAGCTATGTGAAAGGCAAATCCCGAAAAGATGTTGTGAAAGATTTTGTGAAAATTCTCGAACAGGAAAAATTCCGGAAACTAGGGACAGACAAAGATGAAAGTAAACGTCTTCAGGTTGTAAAACGCAAAATCACACAGCAGCTGAAAAAAGAAGATGTTAAAGAAAAAATCGCTGAAACCAACGAAAAACTGGAAGAAAAGCGCAAAGCTGAACGCGCAGTCTGGATGAAAATCGGACAACGCGTCCGCATTACAGGAAGCACAAGTGTAGGAACAATTGAGGAAATTAAAAAAAATAAGGTAACCGTGAATTACGGAACATTCAAAACGACAATTAATGCTGATGAATTGGAAAGAATTTGAAAATGAAGAAAAACATTCAGATTTTATGGATCTTTTACAAGAAGCTGCTAATTCCCGGGATTTTACTGTCAATATTGATTTCGTTTATTTTAGGATTTAATGCACAAAATTTTGGCTTATGTTTTTTCTTTTTTCTTCCGTTAGTTCATTATTTCATGTATGAGGTAAGACTGAAAAACGAATATTTTTTTTACGCAAATTTTGGATTTTCAAGAAAAATACTATGGATAATAACGTTAGGCTTAAGTGTATTCACTAAAATTTTAACATTCATGCTATGAATACACTTTACGCCGATAGTATCCTCAAATATTTTGGAGAAAAGAAAATTCTCCAGGACATTTCGCTTCGGGTAAAAAGCGGGGAAATTGTCGGATTGCTCGGAAGAAACGGAAGCGGGAAATCTACACTTTTAAAAATCATTTCCGGAACAGAAAGTGCAGAAACCAGATATATCAAAATCGGAAATAAAATTATCCGCAATCAAATTGGTCAAACTCACTGCATCGCTTATTTGCCGCAACAACATTTTTTACCCGACATCAAAATTTCAAAATTAATTTCACTTTTCTGTTCTCCGAAAAACAGTGAAGTTATTCATAAAAATCTTTTCATTAAAAAGATTCTTTTCCAAAAGCCGAATAATCTGTCTTCAGGCGAATTACGTTTTTTAGAAATACTTTTAATCCTGTACAGCGACCATGAATTTGTCTTGCTTGACGAACCTTTTCACAGTCTTTCTCCAATAATTACAGACGAAATAAAAGCAATAATAAAAAGCATATCCAAAGAAAAAGGCATTCTCATTACCGATCATAGCTTTCGCGATATTCTTGAAATCTCAAACCGCATTTACCTTCTATCCGATACCATTTTGAAACCTATTGAAAACGAAAGCCAGCTAAAACAATTGGGATATTTGAAATCATGACCAGGAATAATTGATGAGAAAAAAATATAATCTAAATTATTTAATCTTCATCAATAAATAATTATACATCGAATAAAACGAAAAATAAAAACCATTATTTATCAATATAAAATCCATATTTTTGTGACAACAGCTTTTGAGGACTAAAATTTTATCCCAAAAGTTGATTGATTAGAATATTGTGTAAAAATTCTAATTTTCAAAAATAATGAAGCGCCTATTTCTATTCTTTTTGCTTTCAGCTGCTGTTCATTTCATATATAGCCAGACTATACACCCTGAAAAGCTAGATAAAGAGATCTCATCACTGAACGATCAGCATTTATACGAAAAAAGCATTTTGAAACTTCAGCAGATATTAGACAATCCAAACGCTTCACATTATGATCGTTATAACGCCTATCTGCAAAAATACCTTACCTATAAAAGAGTTTCAGATTTCACTGCTGCCTTAGAAAATATAAAAGCGGCAGAAAAAGAAGGAAAATTAAGCGACAAAAAAGAAGAATGCCAAAGCAGGATTGCAATAGAAGATATATTCGTAAAAATAGAACTGCAGGAATTTGCCCAAGTGAGAAACATGCTGCCGGAAGCCCGAAAAAAGATCAATTTAAAATTAATTGATACCGATACGCAAGGTTTTTTTCTTTGTACACTGGGAATTCTTGACATTGCCGCGAAACATTTTCCGGATGCAGAAAATCATCTCAATCTGGCTGAAGAGATCTTCAGGAAGCACAATCCGAAGCATTTAGCAAATGTTTTCCGAAAAAAAATTGATCTTTATAAAGCAATGGGCAATGAAACCAAAGTTATCAATGCCTATAAAACAGGACTTTATTACGCCCAAAAGTACAAGATCGATGTCTACGAAAAAGGGCTTTATGAAAGCATGGCGCAATATTACCGGGAAAATCACAATCCGAAACTGGTAGATTATTACCTCAACCTGTCCGAGAAAACAGCGATCACGACTTTCAAAACGCTTAACGAAAACGAAAAGCTCAAAAATCTCGAACTGAAAATACATGCTGAAAAAGATTTTAAGAAACATAAGAATGAAGAAAAATTAATGGCAGCATTTGCTCTTATCAGTATAACAATCTCTTTATTCGCATTTTATTTTTATAAAAAATATCAGGTAAATAAGAAAAAACGGATCATCACAGAACAAGAAAATCAAAAAATCCGGAATGAGCTCCAGCTTATTATACAGAAAAATCAAAACCCGGAAAACAATCCTGCAAGCAAAAAAAACGAACTAAGCAGCCGCCAACTGCAAATCTTAGAACTTGTAAAAAAAGGCAAAACCAATAAAGAAATCGGAACCGAACTATACATTTCCGAAAATACGGTAAAGTACCATCTCAAAATCATTTATAATATTTTAGATGTAGAAAGCAGGCTTCAATTACAGGAACAAAATTCCTAACAACAAAAGCGCAGAATACTCTGTGCTTTGTTGTAGAAACTCAATATAATTAATTCGTGTTTTTGAGTGACTTTATAATACATTGATAAAGTCTTTTTTAACAATTTAACTCGTTAAATTTTAATTGTGCGAAATTCATGTTTTCATTGCTAAAAAACTACTTTTCTGCGGGTAGTCGAAGTGTAGTTTTTGCCTTTAATACTTATTTTTAGTAGTAATTTTAATTTTTTAATAAAAAGGTATTGAGCCAAATTTGACTTAAGAGAAATAAAATATCTGAACCTTAAAATCAAAAAAAACTGAAAAAATCAGGAACATAATATTTTAAAATTACTCTAAAAAAACCATAAAAAATAAATTCTTAAAAAATCAATATAAATTTTTATGCCTGTAAATCAATACATTAAATAATTATTATAAATAAATTTACTACTTTGTATTGCATAATACCAATTTTAATTTATATCTTTGTCATGTAAAGTTAAAGGTATAACTTTTTAATGCAGAAATTAAATATTTAATTTAACTAATAACTCCAAAATAGATGAACACAGAAAACACAAAAGCGCAGATGCGCAAAGGAATTCTGGAATTCTGTATTTTGAGCCTGATCTTCGAAAGAGAGATGTATGTTTCCGATCTGATTGATGAGCTCAAAAAAGGAAAACTGGACGTGGTGGAAGGCACGCTGTATCCTCTCCTCACAAGACTGAAAAACGGCGAATTTCTCACTTACAGATGGGAAGAATCTACAAGCGGGCCGCCAAGAAAGTATTATCAGATCACCGAAAAAGGAAAAATTTTTCTAACGGAACTGCAGAACACCTGGAATGAACTCACAGAGTCAGTAAACAAAATAACCAAAAAAAATAACCAAGCTGGATAACAGCCTGATCATTAAAAAAACTTAAAAAATGAACAAGACACTCTCAATAGGACTCGCTGGTTTCTCTTTCATGATTGAGGAGCACGCATATATAAAACTGAGCGATTATCTGGCTGCACTGAGAAATTCATTAGACGCTTCAGAAGCCGATGAAGTCATGCACGATATTGAAATCAGAATGGTTGAAATCTTCAAAGATTCTCTCGGAAAACGTGAAGTAATCAATACGGATGATGTTGAAAAAGTAATTTCACAATTAGGAACCCCGGAAGCAATTGAAGAACAGGAAGAATCTTATTATTCTGAGAATTCCAAAAAATCTTCTTCTCATAAAAGCGCTTTCAATGACGGGAAAAAACAACTTTTCCGTGATCCTGAAAATGCAAAATTAGCAGGTGTGGGCGCAGGTTTGGCGCACTATGTAGGAATTGATGTAACTTGGATGCGTGTTATATGGGTTTTACTTTTCTTCGCTATGTGGCCGCTTCCAGGAAGCCCGATGATTGTCGTTTTAATCTACATCATTCTTTGGGCAATCCTTCCTGTAGCACAATCTACATCCGATATCCTGAAAATGAAAGGGAAACCTGTAAATTTTGATACCATTAAAGAAGAATCAGGAAAAAT
>DAMDNI010000036.1:0-5155 GCA_032083825.1 Bergeyella sp.
GAAAAGTGCTTCCTGTTGGTGGAATTAAAGAAAAACTTCTCGCTGCAACAAGAGCCGGAATCAAAGAAGTGATTCTGTGTGAAGCCAATCGCAAAGATGTAGAAGAAATCAAAAAAGATTACCTCAATGGCCTAAAAGTCAACTACGTAAGCCGAATGAGCGAAGTCATCGAATTGGCTTTGGAAAAATAAATCATAACAATCCATTCTTGAGAATGGATTGTTATGATTTATTTTAAAGTGAATTTTGCTACTTTTACCATTATGAAAGAAATCAGGCTTCCTTTTTTACTAAAACTGGCTTTGGTGTTAATAAGCATTGTATTGTTAGGTTTTCTGATGAAAATCGGGCAAACAATCTTGTCACCATTATTCTTTGCTTTTTTGATGGCATTGCTGTTCGTCCCGTTTGCGAATTTTATTGAAAAATATTTTCGTTTTTCCAGAGCAATTTCTTCCTTTTTTTCTTTATTAATAATGGCAGGAATGATGACGGCAGTTATTTATTTCTTCACCGTTCAGCTCAGCGATTTTGCGAATGATTTTCCGAAACTGCAGAAACAGGTCACGGATTCTTTGTATCATCTTCAACTGTGGATCTCCCACACTTTTAATGTAAAAATCGCCATGCAGATGGAATATCTGAACCAGGGGCTTGAAAAGCTCCTTTCCTCTTCAGGCATTATTCTTGGGTTTACTGTTACGATGTTTTCCAGCATGGGTGCTTTTGTGGCATTCAGTGTTTTATTTTTTATTTTTATACTGAATTACAGGAGAGGCTTGTACAGTTTTGCAGTTTCTGTTTTTGATGAAAAACATTCCTTTAAAGTACAGGAAATTGTTTCTGAAATCCAGAGAATCATCAAGCAGTATATTATCGGACTTTTTATCCAGATCATTATTGTAAGTCTTTTTACCTCGTCCCTTCTTGCATTTTTGAACGTCAAATACGCACTGTTGCTCGGCGTTCTTACCGGGCTTCTGAATGTTATTCCGTATATCGGAATCATTACTTCCTGTCTTATTGCATGCATTATTTCATTCGCAACAGGCGGGAACCAGACTTTTTTTGTTTTCCTGGGTTATATTGCAATTCATATTATTGATGCTAATATTGTTCTTCCGCTCGTTGTAGGCTCTAAAGTAAAAATCAATGCACTTTTTACATTTATCGGCTTACTGATTGGGGAAGCACTTTGGGGAATTTCCGGAATGTTTCTCAGCATTCCTTTCCTCGCTATTCTGAAAATAATTTTTGAAAGAATTGACGGGCTTGAACCTTGGGGAAAAGTTTTAGGAGAAAACAGACAGAAAAAACCTCGCAAGAAATACAAAATTTCTAAAAATATTGTTCTTGAGGAAAAAGAATAATCGCAATCATTTTACAACTTATTATTAATCAGTAAATTAAATTTGTAAAACATCTTTACAGGAACAAAATAATCTTTTTACAAATATCGGAAACCTTTCATGCGGAACTTTGAGATAGTCAAACCCGAAAAATTTTCCGTTATGAAAACGACTTATTCAAAACTGATTGCCGGTGGTATTATTCTCACTACAATTTTTGCCTGTAAAAAAACTGAGACCGTAGAAAACGGTTACAGTTCAGAATCTTTTTCCGCAGATTCTACTGCGATAGTCTCCGACAGCATTTCTTCTGCTGCCACGATGATTGTAAAAGACAAACAGTTCATCAAAACTGCCGGTGTAAATGTGGAAGTAAAAGATGTATATGATACCACAATTTCCTTGGAAAAATCTCTAAAAGAATTAGGCGGATTTGTAATAAAAAGCAACTTGCAGAGCAATGTTGTTTCACAAGAGACCTTTAATACTTCGGATAAAGATGGGATGATGCTTAAAAAATTCCAGACTGAAAACACAATGGATGTGAGGATTCCTACAGAAAAGCTGGGAGAATTTCTCCAGATTATCAATGATAAAAAACTTTTCCTCAACTCCAGAACCATCACTGCAGAAGATGTAACTGCAAACATCAAATACGCAGAACTCGAAAGCAAAAGAATTGAAAAAACCAGCCAAAATATTTCAACACTTAAAAATGACGAAAAAAAAGTTGACCGTGCTGACGGAAATATGTCAGAAAATAATTTCCAAAAGCTTCAGGATATGACAATGACAGATAATTTGAAATACAGCACGATCCATATTTATATGAAAGAACCTCAGATCCGCATTGCGGAAATTGCCGTTACCAACTCTAAAAATATAGATAACAAATACAAATTTAATTTCTTCTATGATGTGAAAAATGCTTTCGTGGAAGGATTCTATTTAATCCAAACCATTGTGGTCGGACTGATCAGAATCTGGCCTTTGATTGTAATCGGATTTGGAATTTTCTTTTTGATCAGAAAGAAAAAATCAGGTCAGGCCAGGCAAAATCCTGATATCTCAAAAACTTAGCCTTTAGGCAATTTTCATATTTCTAATTTTGATTTTACATCGCCTCCGGATAATTCCGGAGGTTTTCTTTTAAAATTTTCTTTTCAAAATTTCCGGTTTATTTTCATATAAATAAAGAATAAGCTCGCCAAAAAGAGTATTCGCCCACGCAAACCAAGACCTTGTAAAATCTTTCGGCTGATCAACGTCAAAAGATTCATGGATAAATCCTGTTCCTGCATGGGTATTTTTAAGAGTTGCAAGGATTTCAATAATCTCTGAATCGTTCTGGCTCGTCAAAGCCTGCATAATAAGCCCCAAAGGCCAGATTTTATTTTCACCGATATGAGGCCCTCCAATTCCTTTTGCAAACTTCCCTTCATGAAACCAAGGATTAGAAGAACTCAGAGAAAACTTGCGGGTATTCTGATAAATTTTGTCATTCACTGAGGAATATCCCAAATAAGGAATTGACAGCAAATTCGGAACATTTGCATCATCCATGAAAAGAGCATTTCCGAACCCATCAATTTCCAAAGCATATATTTTCCCGAAATCCTGATGATCAAAAACTCCGGATTCCTGAATCGCACGATCAACAACTGCTGCTAAATTTTTGAATTTCTGGGCGGCTTTTTCGTCATTGAAAATCTCAATAAATATTTCGGAAAGCTGTCTCAAAGAAACCACCGCAAACATATTGGACGAAATAAGAAAAGGATAAAAAGTAGCATCATCAGAAGGCCGGAACATCGAATGAATCAACCCGATCTTCTTTGTGGGATTTCCGTAACCGCCAGCAAATTGTGTGTCCAGAGCATTTCCGTTTGCTCTTTGAAATTTATACGGACCTCTAGAACCCAGCCTTTGCTGTTCTGTAAAAGTAGTATAAATTTTTTCCATTGCGTTTTTCCAATCAGAGTCAAAAACGCTTGTATCATTGGTATTTTTCCAGTAATAATAGCTTAACCGAATGACATAACATAAAGAATCAATCTCCCATTTCCTTTCATGAACTCCGGGTTTCATTTCAGTGAAATCATCTTTCCATTCGCTGATTTTCTGAGAATCATCATAAAATGCGTTGGCATAAGGATCCAGATTTACAAATTCCGCCTGTTTATTGATCACTCCTTTCAAAAGATTTTTTAGTTTTTCGTCTCTTTTGGCTAACGGCAAATAAGGGAAAACCTGAGCCGAAGAATCCCGAAGCCACATTGCATCAATATCTCCTGTTATAACATAGGTGAAAAATTTATTGTTTTTCTGGTAAAAATTAACTGTCGTATCCAATGTATTCGGAAAACAATTTTCGAACATCCACGCAAGTTCTTTATCAGTAATTGTTTTTTTAACCTCGACAATTGTTTTTTCAATTACATCAGAATTGAATTTCCGATCTTGCTTTTTTGGCCTTTTTGACACAAAATCTTCATCGATAAGAATAGTTGAAAAAGCGGGCGGGCTTATCATAAAACCCGCTGCAAGTGCAGATTTTTTCAGAAATTGTCTTCGGGAATTTTTCATTGGGGCATTTTGTGAGATTATTCATAAAATTAATCATTTCTTAATTGCGGCAACATCATTTCAGCTGATATTTTTTCCGTAAATTTGCCTGTTGAAAAATGCAGGGTTTTTACTGCTTATTCACAATCTTAATTTTTTAAATTCTTTTATATCATGTTACCGAATATCAATCCTTTACAGACAAAAAGCTGGGATGCGCTAGAAGAGCATTTTGCTCAGAATGATTTTGAAATGCGTACGCTTTTCCAATATAATCCTAATCGTTTCAATGAATTTTCGGTAAAAAGAAAGAATTATCTTTTCGATTATTCTAAAAATTTAATTGATTCCAAAACCAGAGAACTTCTCCTGGATCTTGCTGAAGAAAGCCAGTTGAAAGAAGCTATTTCAAAAATGTTTTCCGGAGACAAAATCAATGAAACCGAAGGAAGAGCGGTTCTTCATACAGCATTGAGAGATTTTACAGATAAAGAAATTCTTGTTGACGGACAGAACATCAAGCCCCAAATCAGAAAAGTTCTGAATCAGATGAAATCTTTTTCAGAAAAAATAATTTCCGGAGAACACAAAGGTTTCAGCGGAAAGGAAATCACTGATGTTGTAAATATCGGGATTGGCGGTTCAGATCTTGGGCCTGTAATGGTTGTTTCTGCCCTGAAATATTTTAAAACAAGATTGAATGTACATTTTGTTTCCAATGTTGATGGAAACCATATTGCTGAAGTAGTAAAAAAACTGAATCCTGAGACTACACTTTTTATTGTTGCTTCTAAAACTTTTACTACACAAGAAACAATGACCAATGCGAATTCCGCAAAAGATTGGTTTCTGAAAGCAGGAAAAGAAGAAGACGTTGCAAAACATTTTGTAGCATTATCCACTAATATTCAATCTGTTAAAGCATTCGGAATCGCAGAAGAAAACATCTTTGAATTCTGGGACTGGGTTGGCGGAAGATATTCACTTTGGAGCGCAATCGGGCTTAGTATTGTGCTTGCAGTCGGATATGAAAATTTTGAACAGCTGCTAAAAGGGGCACACGAAACTGATACTCATTTTCAGACCGCAGATTTTTCTGAAAATATTCCTGTTTTGATGGGACTGCTCGGAATCTGGTACCGTAACTTCTATGGAGCAGCTTCTTATGCTATTCTTCCATATTCACAATATCTGGATCGTTTCGCTGCCTATCTTCAGCAAGGCGATATGGAAAGTAACGG
>DAMDNI010000036.1:5165-10775 GCA_032083825.1 Bergeyella sp.
AGTAACGGAAAATGTGTAGACAGAAACGGAAATTTCGTAGAATATGAGACAGGGCCAATTATTTGGGGCGAACCCGGAACAAACGGACAGCACGCTTTTTATCAATTAATCCACCAGGGAACAGAATTGATTCCTGCAGATTTCATCGCTTATGTGAAAAGCTGTAATAATGTTTCCGATCACCAGGAAAAACTGCTGGCCAATTTCTTCGCACAAACAGAAGCATTAGCATTCGGAAAAACAGAAGAAGAAGCAGAAGAAGAACTTAAAAAATCTGGAGCTTCAGAACAAGAAATCGAGAGACTTCTTAATTATAAAGTCTTCCAAGGAAATACCCCGACTAACTCTTTGCTAATTAATGAATTAAATCCATTTTCATTAGGTCAGCTAATTGCATTATATGAGCATAAAATTTTCGTTCAGGGTGTAATATGGAATATTTTCAGCTTTGACCAGTTTGGTGTAGAATTAGGAAAAGTACTGGCAGGAAAAATTCTCCCGGAACTTGAAAACAATGAGAAGATTACTTCTCACGACAGTTCCACGAATGGCTTGATCAACTATTTCAAAGAGAATAAATAAATCTAAAAATAAAAAAAGTAAAAATGGCACAAATTCTCGATGGTTTAACACTTTCCAAGCAGGTAAAGCTTGAAATAAAGGAGGAAGTTGATAAGATCCTCGCACGCAAAAGAAGAGCTCCGCATTTAGTTGCAATTCTTGTCGGAAACAACGGAGCAAGCAAAGCGTACGTGAATAGTAAAGTCAAAGATTGTGAGGAAGTAGGTTTCAGCTCTTCATTATTGAAATTTCCAAGTACAGTTTCCGAAGCGGAATTACTGGAGAAAATCGACGAACTCAACAAATCCAAATCTGTTGACGGATTTATCGTTCAGCTGCCTTTACCAAAGCAGATTGATCAGGAAAAAATCATCATGGCAATTGATCCGAGAAAAGATGTAGATGGTTTCCATCCAGAAAACTTCGGAAAAATGGCTTTGGAAATGGATACTTTTCTTCCCGCAACACCATTCGGAATTTTAACCCTTTTGGAAAGATATAACATTGAGACCAAAGGAAAACATTGTGTAATTATCGGACGAAGCCGGATTGTAGGAAAACCGATGAGCATTCTCATGGGAAGAAAGGATTTTCCGGGAAATTCTACAGTAACTTTAACGCATTCTTACACAGAACATATTGAAGAATATACTAAAAAGGCAGACATCGTAATCACAGCATTAGGTGATCCTCATTTTCTGAAAGGAAATATGATTAAACAAGGTGCTGTAATTGTAGATGTCGGAATTACTCGTGTTGATGACAATTCAGAAAAAGGCTATCATCTTGCAGGAGATGTAGATTTTGAAAGCTGCGCAGAGAAGGCAAGCTGGATTACGCCTGTTCCCGGAGGTGTTGGCCCTATGACAAGAGCAATGCTGATGAAAAACACGTTAATCGCCTATAAAACATCTGTTTACGATGACTAAAGAAGAACAGGACATATTAATGAAAGAAGGTAAAATGCTCCCAGTGATGGAGCATTTTTACACAATACAAGGGGAAGGCTTCCACACAGGAAAAGCGGCTTATTTCATAAGATTAGGCGGCTGCGACGTAGGATGCCATTGGTGTGATGTGAAAGAAAGCTGGAACCCAGATCTTCATCCCTTAATGAATGCGGTAGAAATCGCAGAAACTGCAGCAAAATTCTGTAAAACGATTGTACTTACAGGCGGAGAACCGCTTATGTGGAATTTGGAAATTCTCACAGGGAAATTAAAGGAACTAGGCTGTATCATTCATATTGAAACTTCCGGAGCATATCCGATGAGCGGAATTCTTGACTGGATCACGCTTTCCCCCAAAAAAACAGGTCTTCCGAAAGAAGAAATCTATCAGAAAGCCCATGAGCTTAAAGTAATTGTTTTTAATAATAACGATTTCAAGTTTGCAGAAGCTCAGGCTGCCAAAGTTTCAGAAGAATGTTTACTCTACCTGCAAAGCGAATGGAGCAAACGAGATGAAATGTATCCTAAAATAACCGATTTCATCATGGAAAATCCAAGATGGAGATCTTCTGTACAAACACATAAATATTTGAATATTCCGTAAATTATTTATAGATTTACCTTTCTGAATATACGGCATGCAACGGATCAGGTATTCGCGATATTTTAAATTTTTCTTTATACTGGTAGACGTTATTGTGATTACGGCTACTTTTATTTACTTTTTTTTCAGACATAATGGTTTTAAGTTTGATAAAAAAATTATGGAAGAACACAACTGGGGACTGCTGCTGATTTTCCTTTTTTTCTGGGTTCTTTTAAGCGGACGCACCAAACTTTACAGTGTCCCTCGGAATCTCACGTATACCCTTTATCTCGAAAGACTTATTACCCATATTTTCATTTTCATTATCGGTGTTATTTTCCTGGCCAAAGTAAGTAATAATGAATTCCTGAAAGCTGACAGGTTCTATATTGCAGGAATACTGCTGACCAGCCTGTTTATTATAAAATCCGTCATGTTTTTCTTTTTGAAATACATCAGGACATTAGGAATCAACCACAGGAATGTAATGTTCCTTTCCGAAAATTCATCGGCTGAAATTCTCAGAAATATTTTGACACACAGAAAAGATTATGGTTTTAAAATTTTTGATTTCCCGAAAGAAAAAGCTGATGACATTGATGAGCTCATCAGTTTCTGGAAAATCAACGGGATTCACACCATGTATCTTCCTTCCGAATATTCCGAGATGGAACATTATTTTGAGCGGCAAATTTTCCGTGAAGCAGAAAAGCATAAAGTGAAAATCGCTTTAATCCCGAATATCGTTCAGAATAATTTTTTTCGTTATGACCTAAATTATATTGAAACCCAGCCCGTTCTTTCACAAACGAAATTCCCGCTGGATTATCTTACCAATTTCATTATAAAAAGAACTTTTGATATCCTGTTTTCAGTTTTTGTCCTAGTATTTATTTGCAGCTGGCTTTTTCCTTTAATCGCTCTTTTTATAAAAATAGACAGCAAAGGATCTGTTTTTTTCTTACAAAAAAGATATGGTTTTCATGACGAGGTTTTTAATTGTATTAAATTCCGGACTATGCATAAAAACGGAGACTCTTCCACTAAAACAACAGAACTGAATGACTCCCGCATTACTGGTTTCGGAAAATTCCTGAGAAAAACAAGCCTGGATGAAATGCCACAGTTCATCAATGTTTTGTTAGGAGATATGTCTGTGGTCGGGCCAAGGCCTCATATGCTTTTGGTTGACGATTATTACAAACTGAAAATCGGGAGATATTCCATCAGAAGCCATGTAAAACCCGGCGTTACAGGTTTGGCTCAGGTAAATGGTTTACGTGGTGATACCGGAGACATGAATATTGAAATGCAGAAAAGAATTCTTGCAGATACTTTCTATGTAAAAAACTGGAGTTTCGTTCTTGATGTCGTTATTATTTTCAAAACCGCTTTCCTTATTGTGAAGGGTGACAAAAAAGCGGTATGATTTTTTATTCATAAATAAAACACTAATTTCGCAGGATGTTAAAAAAACTTTTTGAGCATATCGGAGCTTATATCCTTTTGGTAGGAGACGCTTTACGCAGACCACAGAAATCGAAAGTTTTCTTTAAAGATCTAATGCGTGAGATTTATGATTTGGGAGTTAACTCGTTTGGGCTTGTCGTCTTCACCTCGATATTTGTAGGAGCAGTTGTTGCAATTCAGATGTATAATAACTTCAATGCGTCAAGCTTTCCGATCCCGAATTCTTTTGTAAGCTATGCGACAAAAGTGGTTTTGGTTTTAGAATTTTCGCCGACCATTGTAAGCTTAATTTTAGCCGGGAAAGTAGGGTCATATATAGCTTCAAGCATAGGAACAATGCGTGTTACAGAGCAAATCGATGCTTTAGATATTATGGGAGTGAATTCTTCAAATTTCTTAATTCTTCCAAAGATTCTTGCATGTATTATTTTTAATCCTTTACTCATTGCTATCAGTATCTGTGTTGGAATCGTCGGAGCTTATTTTGCAGGCGAATTTACCGGAAACTGGACAGCAGCAGATTTCACAACGGGTGTACAGATGTATATGCCTAATCTTTTCATTTATTACGCATTCATTAAGACTTTAGTATTTGCCTTTTTGATTGCGACAATTCCTGCTTATTTTGGATATAATGTGAAAGGAGGCTCTCTGGAAGTGGGAAGAGCCAGTACACAGGCTGTAGTTTGGACGATGGTTTTCATCATCATTTCAGAATTATTTTTAACCCAAATGCTCCTAAGCTGATGATAGTAGTAAAAAATTTAACAAAAAGCTTTGACGGCAACGAAATTCTTAAAGGAATCTCAACCACTCTGGATACAGGGAAAGTAAACCTGATCATCGGGCAAAGTGGTTCAGGGAAAACAGTATTTCTGAAATCATTATTAAATGTTTACGAGCCTACTTCAGGATCTATCCTTTTTGACGGCAGAGATATTACAAAAATGAATCCGCAGGAAAAACAGGCACTCCGTGCAGAAATCGGAACGGTTTTCCAGGGAAGTGCATTGTTTGATTCCCTTACTGTTCAGGAAAATATATCTTTTCCCTTGGATATGTTTACTAATCTAACATTCCGGGAAAAAAGAAAAAGAGTGATTGAGGTAATGGGAAGGGTTCACCTTGAAGATGCTGGGAAAAAATATCCTTCTGAAATTTCCGGCGGAATGCAAAAAAGGGTGGCCATTGCAAGAGCAATTGTAAACAACCCGAAATATCTTTTCTGCGATGAACCAAACTCCGGGCTGGATCCTTACACCTCCAATGTCATTGATGATCTTCTCCTCGAAATCACTAAAGAGTACAATACTACTACCATCATCAACACCCATGATATGAACTCGGTCATGACAATTGGCGAGAAAATTGTATATCTGAGACTAGGAGTAAAAGAATGGGAAGGCAATAAAGATATCCTGATTACGGCTGGCAATAAAAACCTGATCGATTTCGTTTATTCATCAGAGCTCTTCAAAGAACTGAGAGAATATCTTCTCGAAAACAATAAAACATCTCTAGAAAATATAATTACTAAAATCGACGACAATGAAAAGAATACTTAATGTACTTATGATATGCTTAGGCGTATCCGCAGCAGCTCAGATTTCAGTTGCCGGAAAAGCAAATTTATTAATTCCTACAAGTTCTCCTTCATGGAGTAATTTTAAAGATGCCGTAAATACAACCATTGATGAAAAGGGTAAAAACAATGTAGGTTTCAACGTAGGACTTTCTTTAAAAATTGATACGCCTACCTCGTTCTTTATCATGCCTGAAATTTATTACACCAATTTTAAAAATACATTCACGGAAGAAACCACCAAAACAGAAATAGAAGCGAAAAACAGCAGAATTGATGTTCCGGTATTGCTAGGTACAAATCTTTTGGGAGATTTACTAAGCGCATATATTGGGCCTGTAGCGAGTTTTAATCTGGCAAAAGATGAAGATTTCGGAAACTTTGAACAAAGAGTAAGCGGAAAAGATTTTACTGTTGGCTACCAGCTTGGCCTACAAAGTGAAATCTCCAAGCTGATTATT
>DAMDNI010000036.1:10785-14067 GCA_032083825.1 Bergeyella sp.
TTTCTGCAAGATATGAAGGTGCTTTTTCAAAAGACCAGAGAAAATTCATCAATACTGTTGCAGGATCAAATCAGGAAATTGAATATGATAACAGATCCAGCTTATTTATGCTTGGTTTGGGATACAAATTCTAGCTCACAAATAACTTAAAAAAATAAAATCCTCAGATTAATTCTGAGGATTATTTGTATGCTGTGTTTGCTGTTTCAGCTTTTCGAGTTCTGCAGCCTGCTTTTCGAGTTCAACTTTTTCTTTCTGAAGCTGTTTTAATTCTTTCCGTTTCTGTTCGGCCTTTATTGCAGATCCTTTGCTTACATATCCTACCATTCCTCCGATAATAAGCCCTATTCCCACACCGCCAAGAATTCCCATTAATGTTGTAGGCTCAAAAAGTTTTATAAAACTGAATTCTGAATTGAAATAAAACAAAACTGCAGCTAAACCTACCAAAACCAGTCCGACTAAAGTTAAACTTCTCATAATGATAAAATTAAAAACCTTCCCAAATGTAATAAAATTTAAGGAAGGTTCAGAGTATATTATATTTTCAATTAAATTTTTCCGCCGGCAGCTTTGTAATATTCCAAAGCTTTAGGCAAATGTTTCTGAATGTCAGCTCTTCTTGTGTCGGGATTCGGGTGTGTAGATAAAAATTCAGGAGTTCCGCCCGAAGATGATGTAGCCTGCATTCTTTCCCAAAAAGGTTGAGCTTCACGAGGATCATAGCCTGCGATACTCATCAGATAAAGTCCCATTTCATCAGCTTCTAATTCTTGGTTTCTTCCATATTTCAATAATGCAACCTGAGCGCCAACAGGATAAGCCTGCGCAAAAATATTTGCCCACTGTGAATTCGAAATCGAACCTCCGATAATTGCCCCACCATATTGTGCAACCATTGCCTGAGAAACTCTTTCGTTTCCGTGACCGGCTAAAGCATGCGAAACCTCATGTCCTAAAACCACTGCTAAACCAGCGTCTGTTTTGGTAACAGGCAGAATACCTGTATAAACGGCAACCTTTCCGCCAGGCATACACCAAGCATTTAATTGGTTATCCTGAAGCAAATTAAATTCCCATTGATAATTAGCCAGATCAGACTCTCTTCCTATACTTTTATAATATTTTTCTGCTGCATTTTTAATCTTCAATCCTACATTTTTTACACTTGTCGCCTGCGCAGTTCCGCTTATTACCTTAGATTCTTTGAGTGTTTGCTGATATTGCTGTAATGCCGTCGCTGCCAATTGCTGGTCATTGGCGATCTGAAGAGATTTTCTTCCTGTAATTGGATTAGTCGTACATGCTATCACTGCTAAAGAAACAGCACCAATACCACAGATTTTATAAAATTTCATAGTTTAAGATTTATATTTTTTGAAAGTTTACAATTATTGTTCCAAAAGAGATGATCTTTTATTTAATCATATTTATAAGTCATAAAATCAAATTTAGCATTATTTTTGATAGAATTTTCAAAATTTTCCACATGAAAAAATCATTCTTTTATATCGTTGCTATACTATTCATTTTTTCCTCTTGCAGCAGCAGTAAAGCTTATATTGACCCGCAAAAGACACAGGAATTGCTTTCTTCGGGAAATTTTTCTTTCCAGGCTGAAAAAGCAAATCCTACCAATATGGATGTTATCAATGTAATGAATTCTATGCCATACAACAATTCTGCAAGAATCCTTACTCTTGATCCCGGATATTCAGTAGATTTTAAAACAGATGAAATCGTTTCCCAGCTTCCTTATTTCGGCAGAATGTTCGTTGCCAATATGGATCCGCAAAAAAACGGATACAACTTCACTTCCAAAAGTTTCACTATTGACAAATCGAAATCTTCTGACAAAAAAACGGTATGGATCGTTAATTTTAATGATTTACCACAAGTCCGCCAGATGTTTCTAGAAATATATAAAAACGGCCGCGCCTATTTATCTATTAATTCAAATGACAGGCAGGCAATTTCTTACGACGGGTATATTTCGGAAAAGAAATAATAATTATAAAAAAAGTCGATCTACAAAATCTTTAGCTTCAGAAACCGGATTATTTTTGAATTCTGAGGCATTTTTTTTGTGCTGTTCATATGAAATATCTGAACTTTCGTCAGCCTTCGTCTTTTGCAGGATAAGCTCCTTTACCCAGAATTCGAAGCGTTTTTCTGCCTGATTTTTCCTGATTTCATCAAAACTGCCTGTTTCCTTTTTTAATTGGATAAAATCATTGACCTTATCAAAAACATCCTCAAGCCCGGTATTTTTCAGAGCAGAACCTAATAAAACAGGAACTTTCCAATTTTTCTCCTTTGAAGGTAAAAATTGTAATGCCCGCATCAGCTCAAGCTTGGTAGCTTTCGCTTTCTGAAGATTATCTTCATCAACTTTATTGATAAAAATAAGATCAACCATCTCCATAATTCCGCGTTTAATGCCTTGCAGCTCGTCTCCGCCACCAATGATTTTCAGAAAAAGAAAAACATCGGTAATATCTGCCACCAAAACTTCACTCTGACCGACTCCGACGGTTTCAATAAGAATATAATCGTAACCTGCCGCTTCACAAATCAGCATGGTTTCAAAAGTCGTATTGGCAACTCCTCCTAAAAAACCTGAACTTGGAGAAGGGCGAATAAAAGCATTTTCTTCTTTCGCAAGTTCCTCCATTCTGGTTTTGTCTCCAAGAATGGAGCCTTTATTGATGGCAGAACTAGGATCAATAGCCAATACAGCCACTTTTTTCCCGTTTTTAATAGCCAATTTTCCAAAATTTTCAATAAAAGTAGATTTCCCTGCACCTGGAACTCCTGTGATTCCGATCCTGACAGAGTTGCCTGTAAAAGGCATAATTTCTTTTAACAATTCTTCTGCCTGATTGCGATGTTCAGCTTTTTTGCTTTCCACTAAAGTAATAGCCTTTCCGATGAGACGTTTATCTCCGGATTTTATTCCTTTAATCAGATCTTCAGTGGAAATTTTCATGATCACAAAAATAATTAAAAGCAGCCGATTATTTATAAAAATTCTAAATCATTCCTGTTGTATGCTGATTTAAATTTTAAAATAATATTTTTGAGAAAATTAAAATAATGAAAAAAGGATTTTTCATCTTAAGTATTCCTGCTGTTATTGCTGTTTCCTGCACCCCAAAATCGATTCCCGTGACGGAAAGCAATACTTCTTCCGCTGATCAATTGGCACAAGGAAAAGTAATCTATGAAAACTCCTGCGGAACCTGCCACGAACTTCCGAATCCTACGGATTTTACTTCTGTA
>DAMDNI010000036.1:14077-17448 GCA_032083825.1 Bergeyella sp.
TCCGAAAGCAAAACTGAATGATGACCAGCATCAATTGGTATATGATTATGCAGTTTCTGTGAAGAAATAATTGCGCTTCTATCTAAATCAGAGAAATTCCCAAACCGGGCTTTTCGGAAAGGTTGATTTTCCCGTTTTTGACAAAGCTTCCGGAAGCATAATCATTGGAAATCAAATTAGCGCCGTCCAAATCCGCATAATCTAACAATCCTGCCAAAGCGCAACCTGCGGAAATTCCGACTGAAGATTCGGTCACGCAACCTAACATTATTTTGAAGCCTAACTTTTTCGCTTCTGCAATAAATTCCAAAGCGGGAGTCAAACCACCACATTTCATCAATTTGAGATTGACAGAAGAATAATGTGGTTTCAATTGTTCTAAAATCTTTATGTTTTGTGCGTCTTCATCAGCCATCCAATTTGCTGATTTCGAAGAATTTAACACATGGAATTTTCCGATTTTCAAAGGTTGTTCAATATAGAGAAATTGTTGATGCTCAGGATTTTCCTGCAACCAAATACAATCTTGTTCCGAAAAACTTGCATTCGCATCCAAAGCGATCGAAAAACCGGAATTGCGTAAAACCTCCACATCGTTTTTATTCAAACCGTTCATTTTCACTTTGAATTTTTTCCATGAACTTTTTTCCATTTTCTGAATTTGCGTTTCGACATCGGCAATGGAAATGGTGAACGAACTTTCAGTCAAACTTTTGTTATCGAATTGATTCAGTTCCGCAAAACTTTTGTTTTCAAGTTTTCCGAAAAGATCCCAATATGCGCAATCCAAAGCCGAAAGCAAAAACGGATGAAGTTCAAACTTCAGCAAAAACTGGAAAAAATCTTTCGGAGGAGTAATTTTATAACCTTCAATATGAGTTTTAATTTCAGTGAGTTTTAAAATAAATTCATCGAGACTGATTCCGTAATAATTGATGGCTACACATTCACCAAAACCTTTACAATGATGTTGAGAAAGCTGTATCAGAAGCGCATCTCTCTTATCGTAATTTCCGTAAGCGATGGAAAAAGTTTCCTTAAGCCGAAGTTCTTTTCTGGTAAATTGTAAATGCATCGAATAAAATTAGGAAAAAGTTTAATGATTCATTGTAAAATTTTTGTAAAACAACTATAATATATTGAAAATCAAAATAATACATTTTACCAAAACAATACATTTCTTTTTCAAACAAAAATTTTAGGGTAATCCTAATTTTACTTCAACGAAAAAATACAACACATAAAATTACTCCTATGAAAAAGATAATTCTAACACTTATGGTGACGCTCAGTATCGTTTCATGCAAAAAATATGAAACTTCTGAAGCCAAATCTGAAACAACAGAAACTGATTCCGCTGCTTCTGTAAATACTGATTCCACAATTGCATTTGCGAAGAAAGAGGTAACTTCAAAAATCCTGGATCTGGAAGAAGAAAAGAAAATGCTGGATGAAAAATTCAAAACAGAACTTGATTCTTCCACTAAAGAATCTATCGTAAATGAAATAAAAAATACCGAAAGAAAAATTGATTCTGTAAGAAAAACCGTTGTTTCTGTCGTTAATAACATTCAGATCCCGCAAAAAACAGTTAAAGAAACCAAAATCGTTTTCAAGGAAAGCCCAAAAGCAAAAAAAATCCAGGAACCGGTGAAAATTGTCACCAAAACAGGAAATATCGATATTCTTGTGGATGATATGGAAACCGGAAAAGAAATCGCAAAAGACCAGATCAGAAAGTATGACGGAATTATTAAAAGTGAACAGATTTCTCAGGGAAATGAATGGAAAACAAATTATCTGAAAATAAGCGTTCCTTATCAGAAATCTGATTACCTGCTTGAAGATCTGGAAAGGAATGTAGGAAAAATTGAACAAAAAAACATTCAGATTCTCGGAGAACAGTATTCAGAAAATGCAATTTGTGATCTTGAAATCACATTACTTCAGAAAAATAATGATATTGCTGCCCTATCTGCAGTTCCTCAAACTTTTGGCGGAAGAATGACGAACGCTTTTGGAAGCGGCTGGAATGTGATTCAGGAGATTTTTCTTTTTCTGCTTCCATTTTGGCCAGTGTTTTTAATTGGCGGTGGAATTTTCTACTACTTAAAAAAGAAGAACAAACCACAAGAAACAGAACAGAAAAACATCTAAAAAGAAAGGAAACCTTATTTGGTTTCCTTCTTTTTTGCTTTGGTTTTTGGCTTCGATTTCGTTTTCGGCATTTTTGATTTCACGAATTTTTCACGGTCCTTCAAAAAGTCTGAACATCCTTGATTGAAGCAGTAATTTTTCGCTTCTTTAATCAATTTCAATGCATTTTTGAAATCGGATTTTCTCTCGTAAAGCAAAGATTTGTAATACAAAATGTTGGCTTTATCGATGGATTTAATCTCCAAAGCGAAAGCGATTAATTTTTCGGCTTCGGCGTAATCTTCATTATTCAAAAGACATTTGATATAATGTTCCGGAACAGTCACATTGTTCAAATCTGAACGCAATGCTTCCTCAAAATACAACTTTGCTGTTTCGTAATTTCTCAATTGTTCTGCATAAATTCTGCCCATTAAACACAATGCATCCGCATCTTCCGGTTCGTAAGCCAAAGCGTAATTCAACGCTTCCAAACAATCCTGCAAATTGTACGGATAGTTGTCCAAAGCTTCGAAATAATATTTGTTTTTAGTTAAGTTCATTTTTTTTAGATTAATAGATTCAAGAGCCAAGAATCAAGACTTTTAAATGTTTGTTCTAGTTCTTTTTACACATTTCTTTTTAAATCATTTTTTAGTTTTTGTCTTTCTTTTTTAAAAGACTTTTCTACGAAATTTTTCTTAAAATCATTTCCTTTAAAGGTTCGGATTGGATTTCCGCGTTGAATATTCAGATTGTTGTTCCAAGTGTCTTGCATTTGTTTTTGAAGTTGAATAATATTCTGCTCCAACACTTTTTCTTTCAGTCGTTGAATTGCCAACTTTTTGTTTTCCAATTGCGAACGAGAATCTTGCGCAAAAACAGCAATTCCACTTGGAATGTGCGTTGCACGAACTGCGGTGTTCACTTTGTTCACGTTTTGACCACCACTTCCTTGACTTCGAGTTGTTTGGAACTGAATATCTTTTTCTGAAAATGACACTTTTTCCAAACCTTCGAGTTCAAAAATTCCGATGTACCAATTGCTTCGTTTGTGCATTTTTCGGAACGTACTTTTCCCAATCCAAAGAATGCTTCCAAGCCAAGTTTTCAGAAATGGTTCTAGATTTTCACCATTTAAAAGGAGCGTTACTGATTTTATAGTCAAATTTTCATTACCTGTTTCCCGATGAATAATTTCGTATTGTAATTGTTCTTGTTCTACTTCTTCAAGA
>DAMDNI010000037.1:0-6493 GCA_032083825.1 Bergeyella sp.
TCTGCACTTGTCCAACAACATCTTGTGCTGCTTTTTCAGAGCTTAAAGGAGCTACATTTGTGTCTGCATCCAATGGATTTCCAACTTTCAATTTTGCGAAAGCTTCTTTTGTTTTGTTTAAGAATTCATCATATTTATCAGCTGGAACCAAAACTCTTTTCGGAGAAACACAAACCTGGCCTGCGTTCCACATTCTTCCGGCAACAGCAACATTCACAGCTTCTTGCACATCAGCATCATCCAACACAATGAATGGATCGCTACCTCCTAATTCCAAAGTAGATTTTTTAACTTGTGAACCGGCGGCCGCAGCAATACTTGCTCCGGCTGGTTTAGAGCCTGTCAATGTAATTCCTGCAATTTTAGGATTAGAAACAATTGGCTCAATGTCTTTTCCAGCGACAAATAAATTGGTGTAAACTCCGGCAGGAAGACCAGCTTCAGTAAAAATATCCTCCATGATTTGTGCACATTGAGGAACGTTGGAAGCGTGTTTCAAGACCATTGTATTTCCGGCCATAAGATGTGCAGCTGCAGATCTTGTGATTTGATAATATGGGAAATTCCAAGGCTGAACGCTGAGGATAACACCAATTGGCTCATAACTTAGAAATGCATCACCATGTTTTACATCCAAATGATGATCAGCGAGAAGCTCTGCTGCTTTATCAGCATAATAATCGAAAATATCAGCAGAAAGCTCTACTTCATAAATACTTTCGGATAATAATTTCCCCATTTCCAAAGTAGCCAATTTCCCGAGGTCTTCTTTTCTGCTTCTCATAATAGAAGCCACTTTGTGAATAATTTTTGCTCTTTCAGCAAATGAAGTATTTCTCCATGTTTTGAAAGCATCATCAGCTTTATCAATAATTGCTGCAACTTTTTCAGGAGTCATGGCTTCGAACTCTTTTACGATTTCATTATTAAAAGGATTTACGGTTTTAATAG
This sequence comes from Bergeyella sp., assembly GCA_032083825.1. GTDB lineage: Bacteria > Bacteroidota > Bacteroidia > Flavobacteriales > Weeksellaceae > DAMDNI01. Next base: position 952 of record DAMDNI010000037.1, read on the forward strand.
ATGAAGTTTTTGTATTTGTACTCATAATAAATATTTATGTAGTTAAATCTTAAAATTATAACAGCAGTTAGTTTGCAAAATCAATTCCAATCCAGCCCGTATTTTCTTTATAAAATTGATAAATATTATTTATATAACCTATTGTTTTTTGTTGTTTTTTTCGAAATTAATCTGTATTAAAATTATCGATAATATAATGCTGATAACTCAATTTTAAATCAATCTGTTTTCGTAAATTTGCCCACATTAATTTTTTGATAAATGAAACGCCGCAGAATTTTTCTTTTAAAAAAAATCAATTCCTGCAGTGTTCCATCTGACCTTTGAAATATATTTATAAACAGATGAAAAAGCAGACGATTAAAGATCTATTAGCAGATTACAAAAAAGTTTTACATCATGACATTACTGTTCAGGGCTGGGTTAGAGCATTTCGTTCTAATCGTTTTATTGCTCTTAATGACGGTTCTACCATCAATAATTTGCAAATTGTGGTAGATTTTGAAAACTTTGATGAAGAAACAATTAAAAAAATCAATACTGCTACATCTTTGAAAGTGGTGGGTGAAGTGGTGGAAAGCCAGGGTGCAGGTCAAACTGTTGAAGTTATTGCAAAAAAAATCACCATTCTTGGAGACAATTTCTTTGATGAATTACAATCCACAATTCTTCAGCCTAAAAAACACAGCTTGGAAAAATTGCGGGAGCAGGCGCATTTGAGATTCAGGACCAATTTGTTTGGGGCAGTTTTCAGAGTCCGTCATGCAGTGAGTTTTGCAATTCATCAGTTCTTTAATCAAAATCAGTTTTTCTACATCAACACGCCTGTAATTACAGGAGCTGATGCAGAAGGAGCCGGAGAGATGTTCGGCGTTACGAATTTTGATTTAAATCAAATCCCAAGAGATGAAAATGGAGACATCGATTTTTCCCAGGATTTTTTCGGAAAGAAAACCAATCTGACAGTTTCCGGGCAACTGGAAGGAGAAACCGCAGCAATGGGATTGGGAAGAATTTATACATTCGGGCCTACTTTCCGTGCTGAAAATTCTAATACAACACGTCATTTGGCAGAATTCTGGATGATAGAGCCGGAAGTTGCCTTCAATAATCTTGAAGATAATATTGATTTAGCAGAAGATTTCTTAAAATACGTCATCAAATATGTTCTTGACCATTGCAAAGATGATTTAGAATTTTTGGACAAACGCTTTGCAGAAGAGCAAAAAACAAAACCAGAAAAAGAAAGAGCAAAAGAAGGTTTAATCGAAAAGCTGGAAAATGTAATTGCAAAAAGATTCAAAAGAGTTTCTTATTCCGAAGCAATTGAAATTCTGTTAAATTCTAAAGAGAATAAAAAAGGAAAATTTGTTTATCCTGTTGAAAAATGGGGAACAGATCTTCAATCTGAGCACGAAAGGTATCTGGTAGAAAAACATTTCGAAAGCCCGGTTGTACTTTTCGATTATCCAAAAGAAATCAAAGCATTCTACATGAAACTGAATGATGACAACAAAACAGTTGCAGCAATGGACGTTCTTTTCCCCGGAATCGGAGAAATTATCGGCGGTTCCGAAAGAGAAGCCAGGCTGGATGTTCTGAAACAAAAAATGTCAGAAATGCACGTTGACGAGCACGAACTTTGGTGGTATCTCGATACAAGGAAGTTCGGTTCTGTTCCGCATGCAGGTTTCGGATTAGGATTGGAAAGACTGGTTCTTTTCGTAACAGGAATGACCAACATCAGAGACGTAATCCCTTTCCCAAGAACTCCGAAAAATGCTGAATTTTAAGATCATTCAATGATTTGATATTAAAAATATTACCTAAAAATAAAACCTTCAGAAATTTCTGAAGGTTTTTTGATCAAAATATTTCAAAGCAAAAATCATGCAAAATTTTATTTTTTTAAAAGAAAATCACTAAATTCGTATCAAGCAAAACCGCTTAACATTTATGCTTAAACAAAATCTTCAACTCAGACTCGGTCAGAAACTGGCACCTCAGCAAATTCAATTAATGAAGTTGATACAGCTTCATACCCTTGAATTTGAAGAAGAATTGGAACGAGAACTTGAGGAAAATCCGGCTTTGGAAAAAGTAACCGAAGATGCTAAGGAAGACAATTTTGAAGAATTGGGAAGCGATTATGAAGATGAAGGAAGCGAAAGCATCGAAACCGATTTTGATGTCAATGAATATCTTTTTGATGATGAGCCGTCCTATAAAACAGCTTCCAGCAATTATTCTGCTGATGATGAAGAATTTGATAACGAATCGCTGTTGACAGAAGGCCAGACACTGTATGATTATCTTACAGAGCAGATCCGAATGGTGAATATTGATGAAGAAGACCTGAAAATTGCAGAATACATTATCGGAAATCTCGACACTGACGGATATTTGCGGAGAGAAATTAAATCTATTGTGGATGACCTTGCCTTTTCACAAGGAATTTATACAACCCATGAAAAAGTAAAAGACATTCTAGAAAACTATATCCAGAAGCTTGATCCGGCTGGAGTCGGAGCAAGAAGCCTGCAGGAATGCCTTTTGTTACAAATCGAAAAAAAAGTAAGTGCAGATAAAGCCGTTTCTTTAGCCGCCAATATTCTCAGACATCAGTTTGATGCTTTAACCAATAAGCATTACAACAAAATCATGCAGAAATATGACGTAGAAGAAGATGACTTGAAAGATGCTTTGGACGAAATTGCCCATCTTTCACCAAAGGTAGGCGGAAATTTTGATACCCAAACCATTACCATCAACCAGGAAATCATTCCGGATTTTGTGATTCAGGTAAAAGAAAATAAGAAAGGGCAATATGAGGTCACTCCTTTATTAAACAGTAAAAACGCCCCTACTCTGCGAGTTTCTGACGAATATAAAGATATCCTTTCTACCTATTCTCATGATAAAAATTCTGCAGAACATAAGCAGGCTGCACTTTTTATTAAACAGAAACTTGATGCGGCAAAATGGTATATTGATGCAATTAACCAACGTCAGAATACTCTACTGCAAACCATTACTGCAATTGTAAAACTTCAGAAAGAATATTTCATCACAGGTGATGACAAATCTCTGAAACCTATGATCCTGAAAGATGTTGCGGATATTACAGGATTTGACATTTCAACCATTTCGCGTGTCGTAAAAAGCAAATATGCCGATACACCAAACGGGATTGTTTACCTGAAAGATCTCTTCTCAGATTCATTAACCAACGATGACGGTGAAGAAGTGTCTACAAAAGAAATCAAGACACACCTTCAGGAAGCTATTGATAAAGAAAATAAAAGAAAACCTTACACAGACGATGCACTGGTCGGAATTCTTAAAGAAAAAGGATATAACATCGCAAGAAGAACTATCGCAAAATACCGTGAACAGCTTAATATTCCGGTTGCAAGATTAAGAAAAGAATTATAAGAATAATAAAAAGCCATTCGAATTGTGAATGGCTTTTGTTTCAAAATCAAATCAGGATTGCTCTCCCTTTTCTATTTCTTTTAATTGAGAAAGATTTTTACCCAGCCTTCTCATAATGATTCCGTAAATAAGCCTGTAATACAGCCAGATCAGAGAAACGCTGATCAGCAAAGAAACAATAATTCCCACTACAAATCCTATCATTGCAGAATGTCCCATTTCAACATTCTGTAAAGAAAGTGTCCTGAACATAAAGAACGTAAGAATCAGAGTTGTTCCGACCAGAAATAAAATATTGATCAGGATAAAAAGATTTACTGTTTTTTTGAATTCAATAATCTGAAGGATAAACTTTTTCAAATTTGCCTCTACATTGATTCTTTTATAATTCATATAAAAACGGAGCACAAAGAAAAGAGTGATCGCAATGCTGAAAATTTTCATAACGAGATAAAAAACATCCAGCGTATGAAGGATTTCCGGAGTTACTTTGATATTCATTTTTTCAAGAATATGAACAAAGCTGTTTCCTTCATCCCCTTTATAAAAGTAATAAAATGAAACTCCTAAAATCAGCAGAAACTCAGCAATGCTGATCCACAGAATATATTTCACGTAATTCCGCGACTTCCGGTTCAGCATCTGAAGAATCTCCGAGCTGTCGTACTTTGGCTTTACATTCTGCTGCTGCCAGGTTTTCTTAAAATTATCTATATCAAATTCAGGCATTTTTCTGCATCAGTTCTTTAAGGGTTTTCTTCAGCCGGTTCATTTTCACCCTTGCATTTACTTCCGTAATTCCGAGGTTTTCGGCAATATCGCGGTAAGGAAGATCATCAAGATACATCATCACGATTGCTCTTTCTACATTTGGAAGCATTTTGATCACTTTATAAAGCAATGAAACCTGCTGTTGTTTTTCATCATCATCTTCAAGAAATTCTTTGTAGTGAAAATCCTGCAGCTCATCGGTCTGCGGAGATTTTGTTTTCTTGCGGAATAACGTAATTGCGGTATTCAGGGCAACACGGTACATCCATGTAGAAATTTTGGAATCTCCTTTGAATGTGTCGTAGCTTCTCCACAATTGTAACACAATTTCCTGAAACAAATCTTCTTCATCTTCCAAAGTATTTGTATACAGCCGGGAAACCTTAATAATCAAACCTTGATTATCTTTGATTAATTGCGCAAACACTTTTTCTTTAGAAGACACTTTCTCCATTTTTTCGTGGAACGAAGATAATGATATAATGTAATAATTTAAGAGTACAACAATTAAAAAAAAGAAATTTGCATTATTATATTTAATTATCTTTGCTCTCCACGAGAATTTCGGTCTGTTGATTCTCAAATCTGAGGATAGGAAAGTCCGGACACCAAAGAGCAGCAAAGCGGATAACATCCGTCGTTCGTGAGAACAGGACAAGTGCAACAGAAAGCAGGTACAGTTCGGCTGTAGTGAAACCAGGTAAACTCTTTGCGGTGCAATGATAAGTATATCGGTGCTTTTCAGTAATGAAAATAGGGGCTGCTCGTCCCGAAAACCGAGGGGTAATCAGCTAAAGTTTTGCAGCAATGTAGAACGCAGATAAATAACAGACGTTCGCTTCGGCGAAAACAGAATCCGGCTTACAGATTTTCTCGTGGTTTTTATATTCAAAATTTATTTTTCTGCTTCCAGCTGACTTTTTGCATCTGCAAGTGCGGCAGTTTCTTTTTCGGAGAGTTTAGGATACTGCAGATCCATATTTTCCAAGGCTTCAATGATGATCTGAATAGCTGCTACTCTTGCAAACCATTTTTTATCTGCCGGAATCACAAACCATGGCGCATTTCCTGTTGAAGTTTCCCGGATGGCTTTTTCATACGCATTCATGTATTCATCCCAAAGCTGTCTTTCAGGTAAATCTGATGATGAGAATTTCCAGTTTTTATCCGGTTCATTAATACGATCAAGGAATCGCTGTTTTTGCTCGTCTCTGGAAACATTTAGAAATATTTTTACAATTTTTGTCCCATTTTGTGCAATGTGTTTTTCAAAATTCCGGATAGACTCGTAACGGTTACTCCAGAATTTCTCATCAAAATCTTTGACATCTTTCCA
>DAMDNI010000037.1:6503-17393 GCA_032083825.1 Bergeyella sp.
CGCTGAGATTGTACTCCGGATGTACTTTGCATACCAACACGCTTTCATAATGGCTTCTGTTGAAAATCCCGATTTTACCTTTTTCGGGGAGAGCAATATAATGACGCCAAAGAAAATCATGGGAATATTCTTTTGTGCTTGGCCCTTTAAAGCTTGTGACTTCGCATCCCTGAGGATTTACACCTCCAAAAACATGCTCTATGAGAGAATCCTTTCCGGCTGCATCCATAGCCTGAAGAATTATTAATAAAGATTTGCTTCCGTCAGCATACAACTTTTCCTGCAGTTCGCGAAGCTTTACTTTTTCCTCTTCCAGCATTTTCAATCCTTCAGCCTTGGTCAATTTGCCTTCATAAGTCTGAGCAGCTTTTCCGATTGAAAATTTCTGATCTGCCAGAAAATCATCTGTGAAATTCTTATCCATTTTTCAATTTTTACAAATAAAAATAAAAAAACCGTTTCAAATAATATGAAACGGCTTATGTTTTTTACTAAATATTATTATTTAGCAGCCTTAACTGCTTTTTTTGCTGAATCTTTACTCGTAGAAATTACTGCTTTAGCAGAAGTTTCTGTGCTGATTTCTTTTGATTCTGCTGATAACTGCGCCGCATTATCTACAACATTTCCTTTAATATAGATTACAGATCTGCTGTTTTGAGGATCATTGGAGAATACTTCAATTATTTTTTGAAAAGGTGCTACAGAATTGGTATCATAATGCACGGCAATTTTCCCTGTCTTTCCTGGCAAAATAGGATCTTTGCTCCAGCTTGGTGTTGTACATCCGCATCCTGGCTTTACATTAGAAATAATTAACGGCTTATCTCCTGTATTGGTTACTATAAATTCTCCGTTCCCATCACTCCCTTTTTTTACAGTTCCGTAATCTAAAGTCACATTATTAAAAGTAATAGTCTGTGCAGAAGCAAAAACAGCAATACCCATTAATGCAATCCCAGCAAATAATTTTTTCATTTTATTAAATTTTTTGATTGTTTATCGAATAATTAAGAGACAAAGTTAAAAATATTTTTAATTAATGCTCAATTTTTTTTTTGTTTGAACTATTTTTGCAAATTACAAGCCAAAGACAGATTTTATGCAGATTTCCGAAAAGTATAATCCTACCGAAACCGAACAGAAATGGTACCAGCATTGGCTGGATCAAAAATATTTTCATTCCGAGCCTGACCACAGAGAACCTTATACAATTGTCATTCCGCCGCCTAATGTAACAGGTATTTTACACATGGGACACATGCTTAACAACACTATACAGGATGTATTGGTAAGAAGAGCAAGAATGAGAGGATACAATGCGCTTTGGGTTCCGGGAACAGATCATGCTTCGATCGCTACGGAAGCAAAAGTAGTAGCAAAACTAAAGTCAGAAGGAATTAACAAAAGTGATATTTCACGTGAAGAATTTTTAGCGCATGCTTGGGAATGGACAGACAAATACGGAGGTACTATCCTAGAACAACTGAAAAAACTTGGTTGCTCTTGCGATTGGGACAGAACCCGCTTTACGATGGAGCCTAAACTTTCCCAACAAGTTATTAAATCTTTTGTAGATCTTTATAACAAAGGATTGATTTACCGTGGTTACAGAATGGTAAACTGGGATCCTGAAGCAAAAACCAATATTTCTGACGAAGAAGTAATTTTTAAAGAACAAAACGGAAAGCTTTATTATTTAAAATATAAAATTGAAGGCAGCGAAGATTCCCTTTCTGTGGCAACTACACGCCCGGAAACCATTTTCGGAGACACTGCCGTTTGTATCAATCCGAATGATGAGCGTTATCAACATTTGAGAGGGAAAAATGTAATTGTCCCGATTGCTGATCGCGTAATTCCTGTTATTGAAGATGAATATGTAGATATCGAGTTCGGAACGGGAGCTTTGAAAATCACTCCGGCTCACGATACAAACGATTACGAAATAGGACAAAGACATCATCTTCCGATGATTGATTCTTTAGATGATGATGCCAATCTAAATGAGCACGGCCTTCATTACTACGGAAAAAACAGATTTGAAGTAAGAAAGCTGATCGCAAAAGAACTCGATGAGAAAGGGCTTTTATTAAAAGCCGAAGACTATATCAATAAAGTAGGAACTTCTGAAAGAACAGGCGCCGTTATTGAGCCAAAAATTTCTCAGCAATGGTTTCTGAAAATGTCCGAAATTGCAAAACCGGCATTAGAGGTTGTCATGAACGACGAGGTGAAATTTCATCCTGAAAAATTCAAAAACACCTACCGACACTGGATGGAAAATATCCGCGACTGGAATATTTCCCGGCAGTTGTGGTGGGGACAACAAATTCCCGCATATTATTACGGAAGCGGAGAAAACGACTTCGTAGTTGCAGAAAATATCGAAGAAGCCCTGATTTTTGCAAAAGAAAAATCCGGCAACCAAAATCTGGCAATTGACAGCCTAAAACAGGACGAAGATGCTTTAGACACTTGGTTTTCTTCATGGCTTTGGCCGATGTCAGTTTTTGATGGACTTTTAGATACTGAAAATAAGGACATCAGCTATTATTATCCAACTTCCGATTTGGTGACAGGCCCTGATATTATTTTCTTTTGGGTTGCCAGAATGATTATGGCAGGATTGGAATACCGCAAAGAAGTCCCGTTCAAAAACGTTTACTTTACAGGAATTGTGAGAGATAAGCAAAGACGGAAAATGTCGAAATCTCTCGGAAACTCACCGGATCCGTTGGAACTGATTGAAAAATACGGAGCAGATAGCGTACGTGTCGGAATTTTATTGAGCTCTGCCGCAGGAAATGATCTTTTATTTGATGAAGATTTAATGCTTCAGGGAAGAAATTTCGCTACCAAAATCTGGAACGCCTTCCGACTGATCCAGGGATGGAAAAAAGAAGAAAAACCAGCTAGCGAAGCTGACAGCCAAACGATTGAATGGTTCGGGAACCAGCTTGACAAAACCATTGCAGAAATCAATGACCAATTTGAAAAATTCAGAATTTCTGATGCACTGCATTTGATTTACAAGTTGGTTTGGGACGATTTCTGTTCCTGGTATCTGGAAGCCATCAAGCCAAACTTCGGTGAAGGGATTTCTCAGGAAGTGTACGATAAAACAATTGCATATTTTGAAGAATTGATGAAGCTTCTGCATCCTTTTATGCCGTTTTTGACAGAAGAATTGTGGCAGGCAATTTCAAGCAGGTCAGTTGAAGAAGCTCTCATTATTTCCCAACAGAAAAAGGCAGACAATTTCAATACTCAAAAACTTAAAGAATTCGATTTCGCTAAAGATCTCATTTCAGGAGTGAGAAATTACCGCCAAAGCAAAGGAATTTCACCAAAAGAAACAGCTGAAATATTTACCAATGCTGCAAAGTTTGAGAACGAAGCAGTTATCAGAAAATTAGCCAATGTTTCAGAAATTCATTATTCCCAAAAAACAGATAAACCGAGCTTTACTTTCCTTGTCGGAGCTACAGAAATTTCAATTCCTTTAAGCGAAAACCTTGATTTAGAGGAAGAAAAACAAAAAACTGAGGAAGAATTGAAATACCTGAAAGGTTTCCTGATCTCTGTTGAAAAGAAGCTTTCTAATGAAAAATTTGTTTCCGGAGCACCTGCTAATGTCGTGGAAACGGAACGTAAAAAGCAAAAAGATGCCCAGGATAAAATCGCCATTTTGGAAGAAAAGCTGAAAACTTTGTAATAAATATCAAATACCAATAAAAAAGACTTTGAATACTTATTTGAAGTCTTTTTATTTTATCTTTACTGCCATTATCATGAAACACCTCGAAAATATTCAGAAAATATTCAGCAAGAACTTTGTGGAAACGCCTTTGCTGGAAACCTTTGAAGCCGGAAAAATCATTCTTACTTCAGGAAAAATTGTTGCTTGTGACCCCTTGATTACGAATGATATGAAACCTTTCAACACAGATTTTCCTGAGGGAAAATTTCCTGTTTTGGTGCACAAAGAAAAAGAAAGCAACTGTGTAGCTTATGTAGAAATCGTTTTCGGAAATTCCGACGTTTCCGAATGGCAGCTCGCCACCACTGATGGACAGAACGTTAAAGATCTTGCAGATGAAGAAATTTTCGGATATCCTGTGGAAAGCGGAATGGGATGTTTCATGGATATTAACACTCAGGAAGAGCTTAATCATCTGGAACAAAAACTCTTCCGGAGAAAAGGAGACGATTTTATGGGAATCTATGAAGAGTTCTTTCATGATCATTTTTTTGATGAAAAAGGGGCTATTGACCAATATGCATTCTTAAAGCCTAACCAAGATAAAGACGGAAATATTTTCGCATTTGAGACCGGCTATGGTGAAGGTTTTTATGCCAGCTACATCGGCTTTTCAAAACAAAATATCCCTGTAAAAATCGTCACAGAATTCATTGAAATTAGTATTCCTTAAATTGTTTTTTTAATTACATTTGTACAAATAGCTAAATATGAAATTCAATTCTGAACCTCCAAAAATTCTTGTAATCGGAAGTTCTTCTGTAGATCTCGTACTCAATACAGACCATATACCGCAGCCCAACGAAACCCTCATCGCAGAAAAAATCGAAAATTTTTTTGGCGGAAAAGGGGCAAATCAGGCTGTCGGAACTGCTAGGCTTGGTGCCAGCGTATATTTTATCAGCTGTGTCGGGATGGATCCTTTGGGACAGCAGGTGATGAGAAATCTTGTAGATGAAGGAATCAATGTCGGCTTTGTTGCAGAATCAGAATCGGCTTCAACAGGAACTGCATACGTCACTACTTCAGAAGGGAAAAATGCAATTGTTGTGGTTCCCGCTGCCAATTACCGCTTGAAAAAATCGCATATAGATCAGGCTGAAAGACTTTTCACTACTGCTGATTTGATATTATTACAGCTGGAAATCCCTTTAGAAATCGTACAATATGCTGTACAAATTGCCAAAAAACACAAGACAAAAATTGGCATTTATGCTTCGCCTGCAAAGCATCTTCCGCAGGAAATTGTGGAGAATGCTTCTTTTATAGTAGCAAAAAGCAGCGAATTGTCAACCGTTTTCAATAATGAATCCAGAGAAGAAATCCTGAAAAAATATCCAAACAAACTTTTTGTAAGAGATGACACCAATTCTACCACTTATTTTAATGGCCAGGAAATGAAATATTTTAGGAACGACCATGATGATGTTTCCCATAAAATGGGAATGGGAGATGCTTTCACATCAGGATTTGCAGTAGCTTTGTGCCATGGAAACAAAATGGAGGACTGTGTAAAATTCGGAAATGATGTCTCTCTAAAAGTCGCCAAAAATCGTGGTTCGCAAGGCGGATTGCCTTATCTTAAAGATGTACAGAAAATAAAAGCATAATAAAAAACGGATTGAAAATTTCAATCCGTTTTTTTTATTTTAATATCCTAAGAGTTTCAATACATCTTCAGGCTTCTGCTCTTCCCTGAAAACAGAATACGTAAAATTACCCTCTTCATCTTTATCGATCAGAATATGTTTGGGCTGCGGCATCAGACAATGATGAACTCCGCCATAACCGCCGATTGTTTCCTGATAAGCTCCTGTATTGAAAAATCCTATATACAAAGGTTTCGTATCATTATAAGTAGGCAGATAAATCGCATTGGTATGCTGTTCAGAATTATAATAATCATCAGAATCGCATGTCAAACCTCCCAGAAAAACTCTTTCATATGTATCTTCCCATCTGTTGAGCGGAAGCATAATGAAATGTCGTGAAATTGCCCATGTATCAGGCAAAGTGGTCATGAAAGATGAATCGATCATATTCCATTTTTCTCTGTCATTTTGACGTTTTTGGGAAATGATCTTATACAAATGCCCTCCGCTTTCTCCTACTGTAAAACTTCCGAATTCTGTGTAAATATTTGGTTCTTCCACACCTTCCTCTTCGCAGAATTTTTTGATCTGGGAAACAATCTCGTTTACCATATACTGATAATCATAATCAAAATTCAGAGAAGTTTTAATTGGAAAACCGCCGCCAATATTCAGGCAGTCTACTTCAGGAGCAATCTTTTTCAACCTTGCATAAACGCGTAAACATTTATACAATTCATTCCAGTAATATGCAGTATCCTTAATCCCGGTGTTGATGAAAAAATGAAGCATTTTCAGCCTTGCATTCGGATGTTCTGCAATTTTCTGGCTGTAATACGGAATGATATCTTTATAACCTATTCCAAGTCTTGAGGTATAAAATTCAAATTTCGGCTCTTCTTCGGATGCAATACGGATTCCTATATTGAAAGTTGTATCGATGCTTTCGGTAAGTTTATCCAATTCTCTGTAATTGTCAAGAATTGGGGTTATATTTTCAAATCCGCTGTTGATCATTTCTGCAATCTTGTTCAGATAATCATCTGTTTTGAAGCCGTTGCAGATAACTTCAATATTTTTATCAAATTTGCCTTCCCCGTACAAAGATTTCACGATATCCATATCATAAGCCGAAGAAGTTTCAATGGAAATATCGTTTTTCAAAGCTTCATCCAGAACGAATTTAAAATGGCTTGATTTTGTACAGTAGCAATACCGGTAATTCTTTTTATAGTCGCTTTTTTCAAAAGCTTCTTTGAACCATGATTTTGCGCGTTGAATATTGGTAGAAATCTTGGGTAAATAATTAAATTTAAGAGGCGTCCCAAACTGTTCAACCACTTCCATCAAAGGAATTTCATGGAACTTCAGACTGTTTTCTTCAACATTGAATTCTTCTGTCGGAAAATACAGGGTCTGGTCGATAAGTTCGGAATATTTAATTTTCATTTATTCAAAAGATTTAAGACTGCAAAATTGCTAAAAAAGTTTGATTTTTTGGTGTTAAATTTTTTATTGATTGATATTATTATTTCAAAATTTTATCAATATTCATTTCGCAATATAAGTACCTAATTATAAGTAAATTTCTCAATATACATTTGTCTTTTTTCTTTAGAAATTTCCAGAATATTTTCGATATAATATTCTACCGACCCATATTTTGCTGTAATTTCATCGAAGGCAGCATCCAGATAGGCAGATTTTATCCAGCTTAAATTTTCTAAAACTTCCAAATCCATCTTCGGATACAGAAAATGTAGCCTTTTTGCCAGAAGAAGTCTTTTCTGAATAATATTTTCCCGGTAGTTATTTGACAAAAGATATTCATTATAAATGGTTTTCCTGTCAAAATTCAGAATTTCCAAAATTAACGCTGAAATAATCCCTGTTCTGTCTTTTCCGGCAGTGCAATGGTACAAAACAGGCTGGTCAGATTCTAAGATCTCATTGATAATCTGCTTGATGATTTCAGGATTTTCTGTAACATATTCGCGGTAAAAATCCAGCATTCTTTTGTCTGCGTCAGAAGCATTTACTTTCCCTTTCAGCACAAGCTTTCTTGCCTGGGTTAGCTGATCTCCTTCATCTTCAAAAGCAGAATATTTATGATAATCGATTTGTTTCGGAAGATGATCTGGTTTTTGAGCAATTTCTTTAGCATTTCTTAAATCAATAATTGTTTTAATCCCAAGTTCTTCAATCGTGTGAAATGATTTCTTTTTAAGATTATGAAGATTCCCGCTTCTGTAAAAAAAATCTTTCTTTAATGTTCTTCCGTCAGAATTTTTGAAACCGCCAAAAGTTCGGAAATTGACAACTTTTTTAACTTTAAGCTGATTTGCTGATTCATTTTTCCCGTATTCAGGTGTTGAAAAACCGTGCACTTTACAGGATACAATACACAACAACGAAATTGACAGAAATGATATTTTCAGTAATGATTTCAAAGTAATTTTATAAATAATGATCTCCTATAAAAACCAGCAGATCGCCTTTTGAATATTTTATCGAAATTCTATTTTCTACAGCAAAATTCCGTGTTCCGATCCGGGAAACCATATTGAGGTTTTCATTCTGGAGTTGCCAGTTTAACCCTTGTGTGATAATATTTTCGGCGGAAGGAAAGGGATATAGTGAAATCATTTTTCCTTTTACATTTTCTATTTCAAAATTTCCAGGAATGAAAAAATACTCTGAAAACTCATCAGAAAAAATAATTTCCATCTGATCTCTGAAACGATATGCAACGGTAAGATTGCCAAGAAAATGATCCATTTCGCCACCGCTTCCACCCAAAACATCCACTTTTGAGAAACCTTTTTCCTGGATAATCTCAAGTGCTTTGTCAAAGTCTGTTTTTTCCTGATCCGGAGTGTAAATAAATTTTTCGTCATACACTTCTTCATCCGCTCCGGAATGCGAATCAAAATCCCCGGAAATAAAATCCAGTTTTTGCAAAGGGAAGCTTTTTTGCTTCAAATAATGAAAGGCACCGTCTGTACAGGCAATCAAAGTATATTGTTCAAGATCCGGGAAATTTTCTGGCGGTGTTCCGTTGATGAAAAGAAGGGCTTTTTTCATTTTAATATGATTATTCTCTGTCTCTGGGATTCCAGTATTCTTCAGCTTCGTTTTGTAATTTTGATACCAATCTTGCAGCTACAAAAAGATAATCGGAAAGGCGGTTGAGATATTTGATAAGTTCAGGACGTACTTCTTCGCCTTCACTCAGAAAAATGAGTGAACGCTCTGCTCTCCGACAGACTGTCCTGGCAACATGAAGCGAGGAAGCTGCTTTTCCGCCAGCCGGAAGAATAAAATATTGCAAAGGCTCAAGATGTTCTTCCATCGCATCCATCCAGTTTTCCAATTCTGTAATTTCTGTTTCGGAAATGATGAGCGGTAATCGTGGTTTTCCGTTGGCAAGCATCAGCTTATCTACCGGTGTTGCAGATTCTGAACCCAAAGTAAAAAGATCAAACTGAATTTTCCGCAGCTGGTTCAGCACAGCATCATTCTCAATATGTGCTTTGGCAACGCCGATAAAAGAATTGAGCTCATCTATATTTCCATAACTCTCAACTCTTGAGGAAGCTTTCGAAACACGCAGGCCTCCGTAAAGTGAAGTTTCGCCTTTGTCTCCAGTTTTTGTATAGATTTTCATTTTTTTCGATTTTAAACTTTAAAAATACGGATTTAAAATAATTCATAAAATGCAGAAGCTTATTTCACAATTTCCACAAACTGGAAAACCTGCTGATCTTTAGGATTATAAATAATCGTACTGTTGTTCGGAATTCTTTTCAGCCTATAGAATTCAATGCTTTGATTGTTTTTAATATCTTCTAAAAACGAAGTGTCAATTGTTCCTTCAGGAAGAAATTTTTCCGCCAGTGAAATTTTATCAATGATGTTTTGTCCATCAATCTCCCTTGCTTTTTTATCAGAACGGTTTTCATCGATTGCAGGCTGAGATTCAAGAAATGGAAGAAGCACATCTTTATCTGCTTTATATTTAAAAATGTAAGCAGAACTTCCGCCGGGAAATTTCACTTTTTTCCCTTTAAAATCCGTCATAATCGAAGCATCTGATCCAGGAAAAACATCATTAAACATTGCATTTTCTGCATTTGCAACCGAATTGATGGATTCCGAAATGGTAGAATCTATCGTCTCTTTTACGGCAGCTTCCGCTTTCTGTTTAATAGATTCGGATGTTTTGTCAATCGTTTCATTAATCTTTTCTTCGATTTTATTACAGGAAACCAATACCGCTATTGCTATGATTCCCGGCGCCAGATATTTTTTCATTTTTATTTTCTTTTGAAGTTGTTTTCACAACAATTATTCTGCCATGAAAAATATTTTTAGTCTGATTTTCAATAATGTTAAAGAATTCTTATCAAACCCTATCAATTCAAATTCTTCTACTGACAAACTGTTGTCACACCCTGTTTTTACCTTTGTATCAGCATTAACAAATAAAACAAATTATTATGACAACAACAACACCAATTCTTTCAAAAGAACAACTTCTGAAACACTGGCAAGGACACAGAAATCTGACAAGAAGAGTCATCGAAGCTTTTCCCGAAAAAGAACTTTTTGAATTTTCAGTTGGCGGAATGAGAACGTTTGCAAAGCTTGCAGTGGAGATGATTTCTATTGGAGGCCCTGCTCTTAAAGGAATCTACGGAAAGAATGAAGATGCGTATGACGAAGAAGCTTTCCAGCCGAAATCAAAAGCAGAACTTCTGGAAAGATGGGATAAGGAAACAGAAGTTATCAATCATTATTACAGGCTCATTCCGGAAGAGATGTTCCAGAAAACCTATAATCTTTTCGGACAATATGCTTTCCCGGTTTATGAAAATATTTTGTATTTCGTCGATAATGAAATCCATCATCGCGGACAAGGATATGTGTATTTGAGGGCATTGGGGATTGAACCTCCTTTTTTCTGGGAACGATAGGATTAAAAATGTTTTTGACATAAACTAACATTTTCAGCGCAGCAAAGCTGCGCCGAAAATGTTTAAAATTACCATCAAATTCATGGTATATTATTGTGTTTCACAAATAACTTCATCTTGCACTTTCCCTGATTGTTCGGCTGCAATTTTCCCCCAGTTTGACATCTCCCTTAATAATGGTAATAGCGTTTTCCCAAAATCAGTAAGCTCGTATTCCACTTTCAATGGAGGTTTTTCTGCATAAACATTGCGTTTAATAAGACCATCTTCTTCCAGCTGTTTCAGCTGAATACTTAAAGTTCGCTCCGTAATGGTAGGAATTTTTTTCAGAATCTCATTATAACGCTTGGCTTCTCTTACCAAGTGGATAAGAATCACAGCTTTCCATTTTCCGCCGATAAAACGCATGGTAACACTTGTTGTACAAGGAAATCTCTTTTCTTCTATGGTGAACATTTTATACTATCCTTTTTGACCGTTCTTGCAAATGTATAAAACTATACTTAGTTTTGCAACTATAATTTTTATAGTAAAAGAAATGGAAAATTTTTTATCCAAA
>DAMDNI010000038.1:0-5237 GCA_032083825.1 Bergeyella sp.
GGTTAAGGCAAGCCATAAACAAAATCTAAGTCCACTAAAAAAATAATAGAAATGATTATTAATTTGGTTTAGTACCGATTAAGAATAACTAAAAAAAATAAATTTTCAATACTGGCGACAGTATTATACGTTATTTTTGTATTTTGTTGCTAATAATGAATATTCATATAAGGAGTTTTGTTTTACTATTGTTTCTTGTTTTTTCATTTTTCAATGCTCAGGAAACGACAGATGCTCAGGGTTTAAACTCTGAGGCAAGTAAAATTATGTTCTCTGATCCTGCTAAAGCTATTAAGATTTGTCAGTATATTACCCAAAATAATTCCTCAAGCTCTTCAGAAGATATTTACCAGGCATATATAATCCAGGCAGAAATTTATCTTTACCAAAAGCAGTATGCAGATGTTATTCAGAAGTTGGTAGATGCTGACAGAATTTCATCAAGAATCAATAACAATTTTCTAAAACTTAAGGTTGATTATATTCTTGCTAATATTCTTCTTGAACTTCATTTGTATATAGCTGCTGATAATTTGATTGATAAAAATTTGATTAAAGCTTCTACAAAAAGATTTGATAAGAATCAGAATCTTTATCTTCAAAATATTTTAAAAGAATTAAACATAAAAGAATTATATTTTAAAGGAAAATTTACTGATTCTGAGAAGGAAATTTCCAGATTTAAAATTGAGAATACTCAATTGGATCCTTTCTTACAGTCGAGGATTAAAATTATTCAGCGAAATATATCTTTAAAAAGAAATCGTAAGGCAGAAGAAATACAAACTTTAACAACAAATTCTTATTACAATTTTTTAATGCAGATTTTGTTGATGAGAGAGCAAAATCAGAATATTTCAACTATTATTGATAAAACTGAAAATCTTAGAAATGAATATCCTCAATACAACGAACTTCTATTCTTAGATTTGTATAAGGAGATTTCAGATCAAGCATGTTCTGAAGGAACTGCTGATTTTTGCTTCAAATACAGGAATAAATATACAAAACTTCTAAATCTTTCTTTTGAGGACAAACAGAAAGCAAGAGTAGGAATTATTAATTTGATCGAGCAGCGAGAAAGGGAGAATAGCAGTAGTGAAGAGATTCGTTTTCAATATATTCTTTTTGCGGTTGGCAGTGTAGCATTGACTCTGATAATTTTTGCAGCAATTTATTTTTTTTCTATGCAAAAAAGATTTGAAAAGCGACATGCAAAAGAAGAGACGGAAAAAATTTATAAAGAATACGAGCAAAAGATTGATCAGCTTAAAGATTTACATACTAGCCAGCCTTTTTCTATACCGGAAAAAACAGAAAAACTTATTCTTTCTAAACTGGAGCATTTCGAATCAGGAAATGAAATGACAGATTCAAGGCTTTCGCTCTCTTTGCTGGCTAAAAAAATGGATACGAATTCTAAATATCTATCCGAAATCATTAATAAACACAAACATAAGAACTTTAATACCTATGTTAATGAACTGAGAATTAACTATATAATTGATAAAATAAAAAATCACCCGGAGTATATGAATTATAAAACCAGTTATCTTGCGGAAGAATCCGGTTTTACATCGCGTACCTCTTTTACTACTATTTTTAAAAGTATTACTGGGAAAAGCCCTTCTGTTTATATTGATGAATTGCGGGGTTTAAATGATAACATATCTAATGAATAAATATTTATACATACTGCTTTTCATTGGCATTTATGCCCATTCTCAATCTTATGAAAAGATTGACAGTATGATTATGCAAGCTGATATGTTGATTTTTAATGATCCGGATTCTGCATTGGAAATGAGCAATAAAATAGAGCCTCTTGCAAAGAACAGTGACAGACTCAGCAGTTTGCTGCTTGTTAAAGGAGGTGCATATTCTGCAAAACATTTGTCAGCAGATGCTTTGAAATACGGTTTTGAAGCCTATTCAATTGCCGAAAAATCTAAAGATTCTACTATGATGATAAAGTCTTTAGGATTTATCGGCAACCAATATTACATTCTTCAATTTGGTAAAAAAGCAATCAATTATCTCGATAAAGCCGAAAAGCTTATCAATATGCAGCCAGACATTGCGGCTGTACATCATATTAACGCTAATATTTATTTTATGAAAGGGCTTAATTATAAAGATAATCTTGATAGTAATTTTGCCATAAAATATTTTGATAAAGCCATTCAGGAATATCAAAGAAGTGAAGATCCGAAAAGAAGTATTATCAATATGTCAATTGTTGAAATTCAAAAAGCATATTGCCTTATGGATATCAATCAGCTTGATGACGCAGAAAAGTTGTTCTTAAAAGTACTTCAGACGACTAACAAACAAAAGATGACAGATATACAGTCATTCACTAAAATTGGCTTGGCGACACTATATGACAGGAAAAAAGAATTTGTAAAAGCCAATAAACTCCTGATGGAAGCCCAGAAAGAAATTGGGCAAACCAGCAATATCAATATGCTGGTTGAAGTTTTTGATGCACTAAGCCAAAATTATCTTCACCAGAACAATGCTGAAAAATATTATTACTACAGCCGGAAATATGCCGAGATTACCAATCAGAAAGAATTGATTGATTCCCAGTCTATTTCCCAGCTTTTAAAAAAAACGAATGAAAATTATAGTCGGGAAAACAATCTGAATGAAAGGAAATTTTGGTTATATCTAATTTTTATTATTTCTTTTTCTTCATTAATTTTAATATTCCTTTTTAGAAAATCTAATAAATTGTCTAAAATCCAGTCAAATCCTCATGTTAGATAACCGGCTTTTGATTTTCAATTAAATCACTGATAATTAAATGTTTATATTATTTTTTGATGTTTAAATTCACGTAATTTCACGGAATGTTGACAATAATAATTTCATAATTGTAAAGTTGAACGATACCTTTGGATTATCATTTAAAATTTTAAAAAGTATGAAATTGAAAAACGCTTTTCTTGTTTCCCTTCTTTGTTCAGGTTTATTTTCCGCACAGAGCATATTGATCGATACAACAGTACCTAATAATCCTGCTCCCGAAAACAGCATTTTGGAATATTGGTATTGGGCTTACGGAATAAAAGTTACCGGAAGTGGATTTGCTGCTAATTCTACTGTGAAATTCACTGCAAAAGACCCTCAAAATGGCTTGAGATCTCTATCGTCTACAGCAGATACAAGTGGAAATATTACCTTTCAGTTTAATGGATGGACTAATAAATCTCCGTTGGGAGACTATACGCTTACAGCAGAAGACAATTCTGGCAATACTGCATCCGGCAATTTTACAGTTATCAAAGATCCTAAAGAAGTAATTACCGGAACAGCAGATCCTGAGCAATTTACAATGTCGGATTTTAGTTTAGGAACTAAGGTTCAGATAAAAGGTCTGGTACCTTACGGATTATTCAAAGTGAATGTTGGAGATCCGGCTTCAAACGGCTGGGAACTCAATAAATATGAAGAGATGTATGCTGACGAAAACGGTGAATACAAATTAGATTTTAACCTTAATTCTCCCATTTATAATCCGGCAGGGCAGGTTCCGATTCAGCCTGTTGAAGGAAAATGGATTTTGAGTTTTAATGATTTTTCCGGAGCCGGCTACAAAGGAAGCCAAAGCATAAGAATTTTACCGGATAATCCCAGCACTTCATCCTATTGTGATGTTTTTGCCGTAACATCTGAGCCGATAACATCTGTTATTTTTTCTGATATTTCTAATTCTACAGATCCAAATTCGGGCAGTTCTTACGAAGATTTTATTTCTAAAATTGGAAACATTGAACGAGGAAAAGAGTATAAACTAACTGTAAAAGGCAATACAAACGGATCCTGGAAAGTGAGCACATTTACAGCTTTTATTGACTGGAACCAAAACGGAATATTGGATAATGAAAATGAAATCTACAAAATCGGTTTTGTAAAGGGGAGTACAGGTATGGATGATCAAATTGCTGAACTTACCATAAAAGTTCCGGAAAATGCAGTAGTTGGAAATACCAGGATGAGACTTTTAAAAGCAAATTCACCATCTACTTTTGCCATGTTTTGGCCAACAGGACCTTGCGGAAGTTACAACAATGGACAGATCGAGGATTATACCTTGAATGTTAAAGAATTTTTAGCAACAGGAGAAATTTCTAAAGACAAAATAGCATTCTATCCTAATCCAGTAAAAGATATTCTTACCATTAGTTCAAGCAAAAAAATTAACTCAATCTCTGTTTATAATACTGCAGGACAATTGGTTAAAACAAGCCAGAATCTAAATACTATTGATATGAGCAGTCTTTCTGCCGGAGTTTATCTAATTAAAACAGATGCAGAAGGAAAAACAGAGACGGCTAAAGTGATCAAGAAATAATTTTCCTGTTTATTTTTTTATAAAATTTTCTGGCTATTTATTGTTAAAGTTCTATTTTAAAAAAGATAGCCGGATTTTTTTTCGCCAAATTTTAACCATTATTTTCAATTAAATTTTTATGAAAAAATATTTACTTTTTTTCACAGGACTCGCTATGACTGGTATTTCTGCTCAGGTGGATGTCACTGCGACCTCAGGAACAGAAAATGCGACTTATTCTACGGTTAAGAGTGCTTTTGATGCCATTAATTCAGGTATACATCAAGGAATTATCAATATTACCATCACAGGAAATACGACGGAAGCTGCAACAGCAGTTTTAAGCCGAAGTACGGGGAATTCAAATTATACTTCTGTGGTCATTAAACCTGCATCTGGAATTTCTCCTTCCATTACAGATGAAACATTTGCAGGGCCAGTAATCAGGATTTTAGGGAGTAATGTCACGATTGACGGAAGCAATAATGGTTCAGATTCCAAAGATTTGAGCATTATCAACAATTTTGCTACAGGTTCTCAGGTCATTGGAATGGGCTCTTCCGATAGTGCTAATCCTCTTACAAATGTTACTATAAAAAATACAAATATTATTAATGGAATAAAAACTACAGGTTACGGAATCATCCTGAGTAATACTGCAGGAGGTACAACAGGAGGTTATTTTAATAATATAAAAATTGAAAATAATTCTATTCAGAAATCATACTACGGGATATATCTACTGGCGGCATCAGTATTAGGAAACGGATCCGGAACAGTGATATCAAAAAATGATCTTTATACAAGCGGGGCCAATTCCAACAGATTTGTCGGAATCTATTTAGGAGGTACAGATGGTATTACGATCTCAGAAAATAAAATTGGAAATTTTGAAAAT
>DAMDNI010000038.1:5247-11881 GCA_032083825.1 Bergeyella sp.
GGAATGTGGCTTGCTGTATCAACCATGAATACGCTTGTGACCGATAATATAATTGATAATATCGGATATCAGGGGATTGCTGCTGGCAGTGCAACAGGAATACAAGTTTATACAAATGCAGGCGCAGCAAGTACAGCATCTTCTAACAAAGTTGTAAAAAATAAAATTACAAATCTATATACCAGCGGAATCAATAGCTCTGCTGTAGGAATTAGTTTGGGAGGATCAACCGTAGGCACTTTAATCAGCCAAAATGTAATCAACAATCTTGTGAATACTCAAGCCAATATAACAGGTTATGGAGCCGTTGGTATTATTCTAAGCCCTACAGTTACTGCATCAGCTACTCAGGTAAGCAATAATTTTATTTCAAAAGTTTCAAGTTTTGCAGATAATTCCACGTCTAGAAATTACACAGGCGGAATTTTAATTAACGGATATGGAGGATCGGGCTATTATTTATATCAAAATACAGTATATTTAACAGAAACTCAATCCAACGAAACTCAGAAAGGAATTCCAATTGCGCTTAATATTCAGAATGTAACAGCAGCAGGAGCAATTGATCTTAGGAATAACATTTTGATAACCAATCTTTCTAATCCTGATGTAGCAACATATTCAATGTCCACCGTTCCATCGAACAGCATTTTTTCAAATATTGATAATAATATCTATTACAGTTCGGGAGCAAGTCTAGGACAAACACCAGGAGGTCCGGCAGCATATACTGATTTGTCAGGGATGATTAGTATTTTAGGAGGTAATGCAAATTCATTGAACACACTTCCGAAATTTGTGTCCGAAACAGATCTTCATATTTCGCAGGACAGCGAGAATTCCGCAATCAACAACAAAGGGGTTTATTTATCTGCTGTAACCATTGATATAGACGGAGAGGAAAGGGATACTTCAATACCTGATATTGGTGCAGACGAGTTTAATATTTTGACATTGGCAACCGGCAACGATGTGAAGGAAAAATCAAAAATTCAGGTTCATCCTAATCCAGTAAAAGATATTCTGAATATTATTTCTAATAAAAAAATTGATACAGTATCTGTTTATGATTCTACAGGGCAGCTTGTAAAAGAAATTTCCGGTTCGCAAACTATAGATCTTTCAAAACTTTCTTCAGGAGTATATTTCGTAAAAACACTTGTGGAAGGCAAGATTAAGGTGTCAAAAATAATCAAGGAGTAAATCTAAATTTCTCATAAATTTTTTATTTAAAACAAAAACGGGTATCAATACCCGTTTTTTTTATACCTGAATAATACCTAAGTTAAACTTCTCTGTAATTGGTGAATGATCTGCGGCTTCAATTCCCATTGAAATCCATTTCCTGGTGTCAACAGGATTGATGATCGCATCTGTCCATAATCTTGCCGCAGCATAAGTAGGTTCTGTTTGCTTTTGATACTTCTTGGAAATCGTATCCAGTATTTCCTGATGTTCTTCAGGAGAGATTGATTTTCCCTGCTTTTTTAAAGTAGATTCCTGAATCTGTGCCAAAACTTTTGCTGCCTGGGTTCCTCCCATTACTGCAAGTTCTGCCCAAGGCCATGATACAATTAGTCGTGGATCATACGCTTTTCCGCACATGGCATAATTTCCTGCACCATAAGAATTTCCTGTAATTACAGTGAATTTTGGAACTACAGAATTAGAAACTGCGTTTACCATTTTGGCGCCGTCTTTTATAATTCCGCCATGTTCGGATTTACTTCCGACCATAAATCCTGTAACATCTTGTAAAAATACCAGCGGAATTTTTCTCTGGTTACAATTAGCAATAAATCTTGTTGCTTTATCAGCAGAATCGGAATAAATTACACCTCCGAACTGCATTTCGCCTTTTCCGCTTTTTACCATTTTTCTCTGGTTGGCAACAATTCCGACACTCCATCCGTCAATTCTTGCAGTGCAGCAAATAATGGTTTTACCGTAATCAGGCTTATATTCTTCGTATTCTGAGCGATCTACGAGGCATTTTATGATCTCATATGTATCATATTGTTCAGCTCTTGTTGATGGAATGATTCCGAAAATATTGTCCGGATTTTCTTTAGGTGCAGCACTTTCAATCCTGTCAAATCCGGCTTTAGGATAAGTTCCGACAGATTTCATGATATTTTTAATGCGGTCTAAAGCATCTTTGTCATCCTTTGCTTTGTAATCTGTAACTCCTGAAATTTCGCAGTGTGTAGTCGCTCCGCCTAATGTTTCATTATCGATACTTTCACCAATTGCAGCTTTTACAAGATAACTTCCGGCAAGAAAAATAGAACCGGTTTTGTCAACAATCATGGCTTCATCACTCATAATCGGAAGATATGCACCGCCCGCAACACAACTTCCCATAATGGCAGAAATCTGGAGGATTCCCATAGAACTCATTTTTGCATTATTCCTGAAAATTCTCCCGAACATTTCTTTATCAGGGAAAATCTCATCCTGCATCGGAAGATAAACACCTGCGGAATCTACAAGATAGATGATAGGAATGCGGTTTTCCATAGCGATTTCCTGAGCTCTCAGATTTTTTTTCCCTGTAATCGGAAACCATGCACCTGCTTTTACTGAAGCATCATTGGCAACAACAATACATTGTCTTCCGGAAACATATCCAATTACTACAACAACGCCTCCACTTGGACAGCCGCCATGTTCCTGATACATTTCGTATCCTGCAAATCCGCCAATTTCTATAGAATCAGAATTTTTGTCAAGAAGATATTCTATTCTTTCACGGGCAGTCAGTTTGCCGTCTTCACGAAGTTTCTGTAATCTTTTTTCGCCTCCGCCTTTTTTGATTTCAGAAAATTGGCGGCTGATTTCTGAGAGCCTGAGCTTATTATGATCTTCTCTTTTATTGAATTCTAAATCCATCTAATAACAAAATTTACTTTTTAAAGATAACAAAATTTTGTTTCCAGAAAAGGGAAAATCGGTTTTCATGGATATAGGCTGAATAATTGTTAATTATAAATTTTTTAACATTTATTTTTGTCAACACCGCAAATTTTTATGTAATTTTACGTTTCATTAATAAACTAAGCATAGAATTACCATTGATTAAATCAGTTCCTAGTTTATTTTTTTAATAGTTTATTATTTAAGAGCCCCGAAAGTTGAACAAATTTTCGGGGTTTTTTTATTTGTTGACAGCAAATTCACCACTTTTTCACAAATAGATTGTAGTTTTGCAGTTCAACAAATCCGTATGTACAAATCCGCAATTTTCCGCCTGCATTTTATTGTTTTTTTGTGGGGCTTCACTGCTATTTTAGGAAAACTGATCCATGCCAATGCCCAGATTCTTGTTTTTTACAGAATGATATTTGCAGCGGTTTTTCTTTATCTGTTTATCAGAAATTTTAAAAGACAAAGCTTAAGGGTTTCAAAGCGGATTTTCTTTCAGCTTGCCGGGATTGGCGGATTTATGGCATTTCACTGGCTTTGCTTTTTTTATTCCATAAAAGTATCGAATGTTTCGATTGCATTGAGCTGCCTTGCTTTATCAACACTTTTTGCATCTATTCTTGAGCCTATTGTATTCAGGAGGAAAGTAGATATATCAGAGGTGATTATGGGAGTGGTGATGGTATTTTGTATTTCACTGATCTTTAAAACAGAGTATCATTATAAAGAAGGAATCTTTTTTGGGATTCTTTGTGCATTATTTGGAACAGTATTTTCGGTACTGAACGGGAAAATGTTTGGCAAGACTTCTTCTGAGAATATTATTTTTTATGAAATATTCTGCGGATGGCTGATTTTATGTGTTTTTTACGCTTTTACAGGACAAATTTCACAGATTAATGAAATAAGTTACAGGGATTTAGCGTTAATTACTTTGTTAGCAAGTGTATTTACGGCGTATCCGATGTTGGAATCAGTGAATTTGATGAAATATATTTCTCCATTTACACTTATTCTTACGATAAATTTGGAACCGATATACGGAATTATACTCGCTTTTTTTATCTTTGGAGCATCAGAACACATGAGTCCGGTTTTTTATGTTGCCTCCTTGGTCATGATCCTTTCCATAATCGTGAACGGAATGATTAAAGCACGTAAAAGAACGGCAAAAGCTGAATAAATTTCGATGAAAAAAAATATACTGTTTTTCCTGATTTTATTTTCTATTATTTCCCAAGCGCAAATTGTGCGGAAATACTCCAACGAGTTTTTGAATATTGGAGCTGGTGCCCGAGGTTTGGCAATGGGAGGAGCAGTAATGTCTAACCAGAACGATGTGTATTCCCCGATGTGGAATCCTGCAGGATTATTGGGGGTAGACCGAGATTGGCAGGGAGCAGTTATGCACTCCGAATACTTTGAATCTATTGCCAAATATGATTATGTCGCTTTTGCAAAACCATTGGATAATAATGGAGGAGTTTTAGGGATTTCAATCGTAAGACTTGGTGTAGACAATATTTTGAATACAACACAGATGATTGATTCCGAAGGGAATATCGACTATGATAAAATCACAAAATTTTCTCAGGCAGATTATGCAGGAATTATTTCTTATGCTTTCAATCCGGGAGGAAATCATAGGTTAGATGTCGGGGTAAATGCAAAAGTAGTGTATCGCAATGTCGGAAAGTTTGCGAATGGCTTTGGTTTTGGTTTTGATATCGGCGCAATTTATCATGCTGACAACGGATGGAATTATGGAGGAATGCTTCGCGACGTAACCACCACTGTGAATTTCTGGACGATCAATCAGGAAGAGCTTTCAACTGTAGTTCAGGGAGAAGAGTTTAATCCGGCGCCTGCAGACAAAATGGAGCTCACGATGCCAAAGCTGAATATCGGAATGAGCCGGAATTTTGAAATTAACAGGGATCTCGAACTTCTTCCCGAAGCTGGGCTAAATGTTGATTTTGCAAAAACAGCAGCCCTCATCTCAACAGATTTTGCAAGTATTACTCCGTATGCCGGGGCTGAACTTAAGTTTCAGGATATGATTTTTGTACGTGTTGGTCTCAATCGTTTTCAAACGATTACCGATATTGAAGATTTGAAAAGGAAAGTATCTTTTCAGCCAAGTGCAGGAATCGGGATTAAATACCGAGGTTTAACGCTGGATTATGCCATTACCAATTCCGGAGTTGGAGGGTCTAATTTTTACTCCAACTTCTTTTCCCTTAAGTTGGATATGGGAGATTTTAGAAATTAAATTATTTCAGATTATTCTTTAAAAAATCTTCCACCTTTTGTAGATTTCCATTTTCTCTTAAAACAATTTTTCCAGCAGAATCCACGAGAAAGTTTACTGGTAAGCCGTATGCTGCAAGTTTTGTAGGAAAAGTTTTGTTATAGTCAGGATGATTTTGCCATGTTGCCTTTTTCATTTTCATGATTTTTGCGATGTTCAGCATTTTATCCATTTCTTCTGCAGACACTGAAATGATCTTAAAACCTTTTTCTCCATATGTATCTGCCAGTTTTCTAAGAACAGGAAAATCATTAAGACAGGAAGCACAATTGGTAAATCCCCAATAGCTGATAAGTGTATATTTGTTTTCTCGAAAATTTTTGATACCAATACTGTCAAGCTTATTGACAATTAGTTCAGGGAAAATATGTCCTACATTAGTAGATTTTTCAATTTCAAGTGTTTTTTTGAATTCGTTATAAGGTTTTGAATTTTTCACTTCTTTATCAAAGAGGTCAAGGTTTTCAAGATATTTTGCATTATAGCCTACAAATCCGTAATCATAAATCATATCCCAAAGGGCTACAAAAGATTTTGGATTTTTTTAATGTATTTTTTTATTACTTCTTCTTTCTCATTAAGGCTTTTGAGACTGTCAATAAGGCCGCTTTTTGATCTTGTATATAGATGAGAATAGAATTTTTTAAGATTTTCATATTCTGCATTAGCAGGTGAATTTATTTTTACAACATTATCCAGTAAAAGATTTTGCAGATCAATATGGTATTCTCCTTTTTCAAGGAAAAAATTTTGCGAATTATAGGTTTCTTTTGTACGGTTCATATACCCAAAACCTACAGGCTGCGGATAATCAGAGTTGCCTTCTATCAAAACTTCCTTCTCTGAAATTTTTACCATTACACCAGGGAAATGATGGAAATTATGGACATCAGAAGTATATTGGAATTTCAAATTATAATAATCTAAAGTGTTTTTCCCCGTTTCTGTTACACCAAAATAAAGGGAATCATTAACATAATCAGGAGCCGTAAGTTTAATTTTAAAAGCATTTTGGGAAAAAAGCATTCCCGAAAAAATAATGAATGTCAAAAACAAACTTTTCTTTATAAATCAAAATATTTTCATAAAAATAAATATTTTCCTGAATCTAGCAGCCAAAATTGATATACAATTTTATATTATGTTCTTTTATTAAGAATAAGTTTTTTTAAATTTGAAGATATATTTTTAAATAATGAAGCTCAGAAATTTATTTACAGCCTTGCTTTTGTGTTCTTTCGCAACAGCTTTTGCACAAAGCCTTTCAGATTATAAATACATTGTAGTACCAACAAAATTCAAAGATTTTGATCCTGGAGAATATAAGCTGAATAGCCAGCTTTCTAACCAATTGAAATCGAAAAAGTATATCGTTCTCCAAGAAAATCAGGAATCATG
>DAMDNI010000038.1:11891-17272 GCA_032083825.1 Bergeyella sp.
ATGGCCTGCGGAAGTGTTTCAGAACCCCTGCACAATGCTTCGCAGTGATGTTTTGAATAATAGTAATATGTTGAGAAACAGGCTGATTCTTCAGTTCA
Source organism: Bergeyella sp. (assembly GCA_032083825.1). GTDB lineage: Bacteria > Bacteroidota > Bacteroidia > Flavobacteriales > Weeksellaceae > DAMDNI01. Next base: position 11,990 of record DAMDNI010000038.1, read on the forward strand.
AAGATTGTAGAAATACTATTACTCTGGAAGTAAAAGAATCATCAAGTTATAAAGAATTTGATAAAGGTTTTCAGGATGCGCTTCAGAAAACATTTGCAAAAATTCCGGTTTCCACTCCTGTTTCGGCTTCCGAAACAGCGATTCAAGATACTCAGATAAAAGAAAATATTTCGGCAAAAATTTCAGAATCAAAAACAGGAGATCTTGTCCAGAAAACAGAAAATGCTACTCAAAAAGCTGAAAGCTATACCAATGCAGGAATTATTTATCAGAAAGTGAATATCGGTAACGGGCAGTTTATTTTAGTCTCTTCCGGAAGTTCAACACCTTTTGCTACATTTAGCAATTCTACAAAATCTGATGTTTACCGCATTATTTTGCAAAATGGTTCGATGACTTTAGGATATCTTGAAAACGGAAATCTGGTTGTAGAAATGCCTAATGCAGACGGAACTTTCAGAAAGGAAATATTTTTGGTGAAATAGTTTGCATGCCATGCAAAATTATTTAAGAATTAAAAAATTCCCAAACCAGTTTGGCTTTCGATTTTCCGAGAATTTCCTCTAAAGTTTCGAGATTGGATTCTTTTATTCTTTTTACGGATTTCAATTTGCTTAAAAGAAGTTCAATTGATTTTGGTCCGACACCGGGAATTTCCTCCAATTCGGATTGGATCGTAGAGTTTGTTCTTCGTGTTCTGTGATGTCTTACTCCAAAACGGTGTGCTTCATCCCGTACGCGCTGAAGAATTTTTAAAGTTTCAGATTTTTTATCAAGATATAAAGGAACAGGGTCTTCAGGAAAAAAAAGCTCCTCAAGGCGTTTTGCAATTCCAATAATGGTGATTTTTCCGTAAAGCCCGAGAAGCTTCAGGCTTTTGACTGCAGAAGAAAGCTGACCTTTTCCTCCATCAATCAGAATAAGCTGCGGCAGGCTTTCGCCCTCGTCCAGCATTCTTTTATATCGGCGTAAAATTACTTCTTCCATAGTTGCAAAATCATTCGGGCCGGTTACGGTTTTCGGGTGGAAAATTCGATAATCGGCTTTGCTTGGCTTTCCGTCTTTGAAAACGACACATGCAGAAACAGGATTTGTTCCCTGAATATTTGAATTGTCAAAACCTTCAATATGACGTGGCTCAACAGGCATTCGCAAAAGTTTCTGCATTTCTGCCATGATTCTGTTGGTATGACGGTCAGGATCAACGATTTGAACCTGTTTCAGTTTTTCCAGGCGATATTCTTTGGCATTTTTTTCGGAAAGTTCTACGATTCTTTTTTTGTCACCGACTTTTGGGACAATCAGTTTTACATTCGGGATTTCGACAGTTAAATGGAAAGGAAGCAGGATTTCTTTCGAATCAGAATTAAATTTCTGACGGATTTCGATCAGCGCTTCTTCCATGATTTCTTCGTCTGTTTCTTCCAGAATTTTTTTTATTTCTGTGGTGAAACTTTGAATGATATTTCCATTCCGGATTTTAAAATAATTAACATATGCTGCGGTTTCGTCGCTGGTCATCCCGAAAACATCCACATCATCAATATTCGGGTTGACAACGGTATGTTTTGCCTGGTAATCTTCAAGAATATCAATTCTTTCCTTGATGATCTGCGCATTTTCAAACTGGAGATTTGATGCGAATTTCATCATCTGCTGATTCAGATATTCTTTTGCTTTCCGGAAATCTCCTTTTATAATTCCACGGATTGAATCTACCTTTTCGTCATAATCTTCTTTGCTTTCCAATCCTTCACACGGTCCTTCACAATTTTTGATGTGATATTCGAGACAGATTTTATATTTCCCTTCATTTATTTTTTCAGGAGCGAGATTCAGGTTGCAGGTTCTTAACTTATAAATATGTTTGATCGTATCAAGAAGAACCTTTGCAGGACGTACTTTTGCATAAGGCCCATAATATTCCGAGCCGTCTTTAATCATATTCCGTGTAAGAAAAATTCGTGGAAAACTTTCATTTTTAATACAAATCCAGGGATAGGATTTGTCATCTTTCAACATAACGTTGTAGAAAGGCTGATGTTCTTTGATTAAATTATTTTCCAGCAAAAGCGCATCATATTCGCTGGGAACAATGGTAGTTTCCAACCGGTTGATTTTCCCGACCATAATTCTTGTCCGATATCCGGAAAGATTTTTGTTAAAATAAGAAAGTACTCTTTTCTTCAGGTGTTTTGCTTTTCCGACGTAGAGAAGCTGCCCGTTTTTGTCGTAATAACGGTAGACTCCGGGTTCGGAAGGAAGTGTTTTGAGCTGAAGTTCGAGTTCGGGATTCATAGAGCAAAAATACGGATTTGATACTACTGATAAAAAAATGGTTCAAAAAAATCAGCACATCCGAAATAGACGTGCTGAAGATCAATTTAATTTAAATTGGAGAAACTATGCTTTTACCGTTTCCGGGATTTTGATATCGAAAATTTTGTTTTTGTATTCGGTAAGCTGGTTTGAGATATTTTTCAGGTTGTTTTTAAAGAATTTGGTTTCAGAAAATAAATTTTCATAATAGGAAACGCCATCAAGTAGGTTTGTTTTAAAAGTATTCCATTTTTTGATTTGCGAATTCGTGAAATTTTCGGAGAATTCCTCAAGCTCATTTTTAAGATAATCGACATACATTTTTAATTCGTTTACAAATATGTTTGGCCTGTTGTTATCGGGAAGTACATTGGCATTTCCGTAAATATGTTTAACCATATCCGATAACGAAACCTCCTTGTCAAAATAGGCCAGATTTGGTCCGGGGCAAACTACTACACCTTGCTTTTCGCCTTTGATCGGGATTTCGTTTTCCATATATGCGGAATTTACCAAACCGACACAAAGACAGGATTTTTCGGTGAGATTTGCTTTTCTTTTTTCATATTCCGAAGTGGATAAATCATTTTTAATATCTTCCAAATCGGCTAATTTTACATCCTGATATTTTCTGGAAGCCGTACAGATTCCCTTTGGAGAAAATTCTTTGCTCAAGGCAAGAAGCTTTTTCGGACAAGAGCTTCCGCTTTTATTTTCCGAAATTCTGTTTTGCTTTAAAATTTCATTGGTTGTGCCTCTTACAGTATTAAAACGAATCCCTAAAGGTGAAATATTACTGAGATAAAAATCTTCTGTTTTAGCCTCTGCTAATAGTTTTCGGGTTTCACTGTCCATAGAAGTTGCTTCCGGAACCAGCAAAAATGGCGATCCCCAGCCAACGCTGTCTGCGCCATAATTTTCAATGAAAAAATCGTGTTCTTCTGAAGTTCCGACACCGCCTTGAACTGTGATTTTCATTTCTAACGGCTTTTGCGGAACAGGCATTTCTTTTTGTGATAATGCAGAAATCATTAATGAATGTGCGGATTCTATAAGTTCGCTTTTCTTTTGTTTGAATTCTTCCATAATTGGGCCAAGCAAAAGTCCGTCTGTTGCAAAAGCGTGCCCGCCGCAGTTTAATCCGGATTCTATTCTGTATTCTGAAACCCAAAGCCCTTTCTTTGCCAGAAAATTCCCTTGAATCATCGCAGAACGGAAATCACTTACTTTAAGAATAATTTTCTTTTTTATGTACCCGTTTTGATCAGGATAAAAATCACTAAAACTCTCAAAATAACTGTATAATCTCGGATTCATGCCAGCTGAAAGCACGACTGATGAGGAAAGACTGCTGTTCGCAAATCCTCTTAAAGAAGCATGAGCATCATTATAAATTACAGGTAACTGCTCATCTTTAATAAAGTTGTCTTTGTCAACTTTGGTCATGATGTTGACATCAATATTTCCGGGTGAAAGATGGTTTTCAAGAAATTTTTTGACATTTTCAGTGAAATTATCTTTTTGCTCGATTACATTTTGAAGCCCTTTTTTTAAATCAGATTTATTGGGAAGCATTTCGATATAATGGTGCAGCGCTTCTTTATTTTTAGCGATTTCCTGCTTGAAATTTTCAAATTTTTCATTGACAATATTCTGAACTAGATCCAGGTAAGCTGTAATTCTTTTGGCACGGTAATCTTCAATTTTTGTTGAAATGCTTTCGTAGCTGAAGTTGAATTTTTTACTGTAGAAGGTATTCATTTTCTCAATAATTTCGTCATCAATGATGGAAATTACTGAAGAAATGCCGTATTGCGCCACTCTAATCGGGCTGTCAATCGTGTAAGCAAGTCCCATTACAGGAATGTGAAAAGTGTGTGCAGGAGTTTTACTGGTCATAAGAGGATAAATAACTAAAATTGAGTTTTTTAAATTTTATTAGAAGCATCAAAAGTAATACTTATTTTGCTATGCTCAGAATAATATTTTGATTTGTTAAAATTTTTGTTGCAGAATTTTTTAAATTGTATTTTTAGCCAAATTCTTTTTAATGAAAATTTATGGCATTGACCACCTTACGATAGAGGATATTTTGGAGATTTCTAAAAATCCCAAAGCTGCGGAACTGGATAAAAATGCAAAGCAGCAGATCGTAAATTCACAAAAAAATGTACAGCAGATTGTTGCTTCTGATCGTACTGTTTATGGTATTAATACAGGTTTCGGGCCACTTTGCGATGTTAAGATTTCAGAAGACGAAACGGCGCAGCTTCAGCATAACCTGATTATTTCTCATGCTGTCGGTGTTGGGAAACCTATCGATAAAGAGTTGTCAAAAATAATGATGATTTCTAAGATTCATGCGCTTTCGCGGGGATTTTCGGGAGTTTCTCTTGAAGTGATAGAACGATTATTATTAATGCTTGAAAAAGATATTATTCCTGTAGTTCCTGAACAAGGTTCTGTTGGTGCTTCAGGAGATTTGGCTCCTCTCGCTCATTTGGTACTTTCGCTGTTAGGTTTAGGAAAAGTTTGGGAGAATAATCAGGTTTCAGATACAGGAAAAATTCTTGAAAAACATCAGCTTAAACCATTAAAGCTCGGCCCAAAAGAAGGTTTGGGATTGATCAACGGAACTCAGTTTATTCTTGCTCATGCCATTAAAGGAATAGAAAAATTTGAATATTTGTTAAATCTTGCAGATTTGGCTGCAGCAATGAGTATTGAAGCTTATCGCGGCTCTGCGAGTCCTTTTAAAAAAGAACTTCACGAAATTCGTCCGTTCAGCGGAAGTAAAAAAGTGGCAGCAAGAATGCTGAAATTCCTTAAAAATTCTGAAAATCTGAAATCTCATGAATTCTGCGACCGAGTTCAGGATCCGTATTCGATGAGATGCGTTCCCCAGGTTCACGGAGCGAGCAGGAATGCTTTTGAGCATCTGAAAAATTTAACAGAAACAGAATT
>DAMDNI010000039.1:0-4632 GCA_032083825.1 Bergeyella sp.
TGACTCTTTTACTTTTGCCGAAAAACTGAAAAGCTGGATTGATTCCGGTAAAAATTCAAAAGATTTCTTTTTACAGTATATTGTTGTTTCCGAAAATTGGCGGGCGGCGGGAAGAATACTTCTGTATGTTTCAACGGTATGGTTTTCTGTAATTCTGATGCACCATTCATTTATAAAAAAATGGAAGGGAATTACAATCGCATTATTCGGAATTACGGGCATTTTATTTTGCTTGGCATTTCTTTTTGTGAATTCAGATTTGTACTTCCCGTTCATGATTCCGGCGATCGTGATGGCTCCTTTATATTGGCTGGGATTAAGTTTACTAAACGAAAAAAGCAATTGATAAAATCAAAATATTTTGACCTTATAATCTCTCAATTTTTTATAAATTTGAGGGATTTTATTCTTGAAAATGCAAAATTATTTACATCTTTTACAACATATTTTAGATAACGGAACCGATAAAACCGACCGTACAGGAACCGGAACAAGAAGTGTTTTCGGGTACCAGCTGCGTTACGATTTGTCGGAAGGATTTCCTTTGGTAACGACCAAAAAAGTCCATTTGAAATCTATTATTTATGAATTGTTGTGGTTTTTAAAAGGAGACACAAATATTAAATATTTAACAGATAACGGAGTTTCTATCTGGAACGAATGGGCAGACGAAAACGGCGATCTTGGTCCTGTTTACGGAGCTCAATGGAGAAGCTGGAACGGTGCAGACGGAAAAGTTGTCGATCAGTTTTCAGAAGTAATTGATCAGATTAAAAAAAATCCCGATTCCCGAAGATTAATAGTTTCTGCCTGGAATGCCGCAGAAATCCCAAATATGGCTTTGGCACCTTGTCACGCTTTGTTTCAGTTTTATGTTGCGGATGGGAAATTATCTTTGCAATTGTACCAAAGAAGTGCGGATGTTTTTCTTGGAGTGCCTTTCAATATTGCGAGTTATGCCCTTTTATTGATGATGGTTGCCCAGGTTACGGGGCTGGAAGTTGGCGATTATGTGCATACTTTTGGCGATGTTCATATTTATAACAATCACTTTGAGCAGGTTCAGAAACAGCTTTCAAGAGAGCCAAGACCTCTTCCTACAATGAAGCTAAATCCTGAGATCAAAGATATCTTTGGTTTTGATTTTGAAGATTTTACCCTTGAAAATTACGATCCGCATCCGGGAATCAAAGCGCCGGTAGCGATATAATAATTTCATTAACTTTGACTAAAATCCTGAATTTATAGAAATTAAAATCAGTTTAGATGAATATGCAGATGTTCCATTCATCAAAAACTTTTGTCTCAGATAAAAGGAGTGAAGAATGTTGAGATTTCTGAAGATAATAAAAACTTATTCTTGGGAAGAGATCGAGAATTCTGATGAGTTTAAAAAAGTAATTGAACAAAGCAGAAATCAAATCAAAAATGGCGAATATGAAGAGTTTTCAGATGAATTAATTGATTCTATTTTTAATAAAAAATAGAAAATAGTTTTTTCAAAAGATGTTATTAAAATCTTCGAGAAATAACTGATTTTTTGAATTATCGTTGGACTCAGAAGAATTAAAACTATTCAAGACAGATTTGAAGAAATTTAAGCAATTGAATTATAAAATAATTTCTTATCTTACAATAGGTTCAGATAATAAACTGAGATTTGCTTTATTAGGAAAAAAACAAGTGAAAGTATATTTTGATATTCAAACTGATTCTGTTGAAATCTTATTATTTTTACCTTCAAAAGGTAATCCTGAAAACTTAGAAAAATTCCTAAGTAAATAGCAACATAGTGAAGTCAGCCTTCACTTTTTTTTGTAACAATACTTTAAAAATCAATACATATAATATTTAAAAATAATCAACGATACAATTTCATAAAAAATGAAAAAAATATTTATTGCTGTACTTTTCTTAGGTGCAATTTTTAATTCTAATATTGCTTTTGCACAGACCGAAACTTCCGGAAGAAACGAAGTTTACAGAGCAACCCACACCAAAACAACAGAGCTGAAACATACCAAACTAAAGGTCAGCTTCGATTATCAGAAAGAACAAATGAATGGCGAAGAATGGTTAACCGCAAGTCCATTTTTCTATGCGACCAACGAATTGGTTCTTGACGCAAAAGGAATGCTCATTCACGAAGTTGCTTTAGACAAAAATGGCTCAAAGTCGCCTCTTAAATTTGATTATAAAGATGATGTTTTAAAAATTACTTTAGACAAAACTTATCAGAAAAATCAAGACTATACGGTTTATATCAAATATACATCCCGACCGAATGAAGTGAAACAAGCCGGAAGTGCAGCGATCAATGATGCAAAAGGTCTTTATTTCATTAATGCACAGGGAAAAGATCCCGATAAACCAACACAGATCTGGACACAGGGCGAAACAGAATCTTCTTCGGCTTGGTTCCCAACAATTGATAAGCCAAATCAGAAGACAACTCAGGAAATCTATATGACCGTTCCTGATAAATATGTAACCCTTTCTAACGGGATTCTTAAAGATTCTCAAAAAGAAGCCGGAAACCTGAGAACTGATCATTGGGTGATGGATAAAAGACATTCCACTTATCTTTTCTTTATGGGAGTGGGAGATTTTGCAATTGTAAAAGACAAATGGAGAAATATTCCGGTAGATTATTATGTAGAAAAAGAATACGAGCCTTACGCAAAACAAATTTTCGGAAACACTCCGGAAATGATCGAATTCTATTCCAAAAAACTAGGTTACGATTATCCTTGGGCAAAGTATGCACAGATCGTAGGCCGTGATTATGTTTCCGGAGCCATGGAAAATACAACTGCAACTCTTCACGGAGAATCTGCCCAGCAAAAACCCGGGCAATTGATTGATGAAAACAAATGGGAAGATGTGATTGCCCACGAATTATTTCATCATTGGTTCGGAGATTTGGTTACCGCAGAAAGCTGGAGCAATCTCACAGTAAACGAATCTTTTGCCAACTATTCCGAATATCTTTGGGAAGAATACAAATACGGAAAAGACAATGCCGATTATCATTTGATGAGTGACTTGTCTGCTTATATCCATAATCCTGGGGATTTTAAAAAAGATTTAGTAAGATTTGATTATCAATCTCGTGAAGATGTTTTCGATGCAGTCACCTACAACAAAGGAGGCGGAATTCTTCACATGTTGAGAAATTATCTGGGAGACGATGCTTTTTTTGCCGGAATTAATGATTATCTCAAAACACATGAATACGGAAACGGAGAAGCCCACCAGCTTCGGCTTTCTCTTGAAAAAGTTTCGGGAAAAGATCTCAATTGGTTCTTTAACCAGTGGTATTTCGGAAGCGGAAATCCGAAACTAAGTTATACCTCAACCTATGAGCCTGTAAAAAAACAAGTTACTGTAGTAATCAGCCAATCTCAGGATCAGCCTTTTGAATTTCCTTTTGCTATTGATGTTTACGATAGCGGAAAACCAAAACGTTTCAATGTATGGGTAAATGCGAAAGCAAAAAACACCTTTACTTTTGATTCTTCTAAAACTCCGGATTTAATCAACATCAACGCAGACGGAATTCTTCTTTCCGATATTACAGAAACCAAAACTCCTGAGCAGAATCTTTTACAATTCACCAATTCCAAAGAGTTTTTGAGCCGTTACAGAGCCTTATCTGCGATAAAAGAAGCCGATGCAAAAAATCCTGCTGTTATTAAGCTATTATCTGCCGCTTTGAAAGATCCGTTTTTCAGAATCAGGGAACAAGCTTTGGGACAAATCGATTTATCGAATGCAGATCAGGCAAAGGCATTAACCGCTGATGTTGAAAAACTGGCATCAAACGATCCTAAAACATTAGTTCAGGCAGCAGCAATTTCTGCATTAGTGAAAACAAAAAATGCAAAATATGTAAGTATTTACGAAAAAGGAATCAGCGCTGTTTCCAATTCTGTTAAAGGATCTGCTCTTTTAGGAATTTCTTCTTTAGATCCTTCAAAAGCAGCATCTTTGGTTGCAGATATTGATCTGGAAAATGCATCTGAAGATTTAATGTCTTCACTGCTTCCGATCATTGTGAAAAATAAAATTGAAAAACAAATGCCTGCAATTGCTTCCACAGCGGCTTTTTATCCTTTCATCAAATTTCAGGATCCTGAACTTGGAGCTTCTGCTGAAGACGGTTTTAACTGGATTATGAATTCGGATAATTTAAAGGCTACGGAAAATCTGACTAAAATTTTAACACAGGTAAAAGGGCAGATCGGGGAAAATCCTCAGGCAAAAATGATGATCGTTCAGATTTTAAGAGATGGCCTTTCCAAAAAGATGCAGGTTTTGAAGTCAAATCCAAACAGTCCGACCATTCATCAGCAAGTTGATGCAATCAACAAAGCAATTGATGCTTACAAATAAAATCACTTTAAAGATTTAAATAAAAAACGCACTTTACAGGTGCGTTTTTCTATTTTTTGCAGATAATTACAGTTTCGTTTTCAGAAAAGCCAAAATAATCATCTTTCTCAAAAACCTTTATTTCAGTTTCGAAACCTGCATTTTGAAGCCTTTCGGCTAAACCCTGAACGGAATAAATCCTCACATGATCATCCTGCCCGAAATGTTTTACTCTTTCTTCCGGAGTTCTGATATCAA